>SBFZ01000247.1 GCA_006227095.1 Bacteroidota bacterium
GATCACAGGATCGAGGTCTCCTGCCCGGTATGGGACCCTGCAATAAAAAAGGAGATCACGGATGTCTTCAATATCCAGTGGAATGACAATGTAAAGGCCCGGATACTTGATGCCGGAATGTCAGACAGGATAGTCAGCAACAGCAAAACCCCGCTGCGGTCACAGACAGAGATACACGCTTATTACACATCCATCAGTTCATAGCCTCACGACGGCAGGCTTCTGTCGGTGCACCAAGGTCAGTCAACAGTTTCAAACGGCAGTGCCGGAAGAAACTCCGGGGCTTTGCGGTATTTTGTGCCCTGCTCCCAGGAATATGCTATCTCAATAAGCAGAGGCTCGCTCCATGCCCTTCCGAAGAATGAAATCCCTACAGGAAGCCCGTCAACAAAGCCCATCGGTACGGTAATATTTGGATAACCGGCCATTGCTGCCGGTGAGGAGCTGCTGACAGTGTATGAGTCCCCGTTTACGAGATCAGTCTTCCAGGCGGGTGACCCTGTTGGGGCAATGAATGCGTCAAGGTTATGCTCCTTCATCACACGGTCTATTCCCTCCTCTCTGACAAGGCGGTTCATCTTTGCAACTGCGTCCAGGTACTCCCGGGAGGTTATGTCATCCTTCTTTTGTGCTTCAATAACAAGTTCCTGGTCGTAATAACGCAGCTCGATGCTGTCACTGATATTGAAAGCTATCAGATCTTCCACGCTTTTCACAGGGGCACTTTCACCGAGCGATGCGAAGTACCTGTTCAGTCCGTCCCTGAATTCGTAAAGCATGACCTGGAAAGAGAGTGAGCCGGCTTCCCTGCTGTAGATATCTTCTATCTCTATCACCTCTGCTCCCTGGCTTCTGATGTAGTCAACGGCATGCTGCATCAGGGTATCCACCTTGTAATGGCTTCCCCTTGCGGAGGTAAACCATCCGAGACGCTTGCCCCTGAGTCCGTCTTCCCTGAGGAAAGGTGTATAGTCGGTCAGTGCCTTCCCTTCCGAAGCAGCTGTTTTGCTGTCATTTGTATCGACTCCTGTCATGGCACCCAGGGCTGTGGCTGCATCGGTCACGGTGCGTGCCATGGGGCCCGGAGTATCCTGTGTGAAGGAAATGGGAACGATGCCGCTGCGGCTGAGGAGGCCTACCGTAGGCTTGATACCCACGATGCCGTTGGCAGTTGAGGGGCAGACGATTGAACCGTTGGTCTCTGTTCCTATTGCTATCATGCACAGGTTGGCAGATACGGCAACGCCTGATCCGGAACTTGATCCGCACGGGTTGCGGTCAAGCACATACGGGTTTTTTGTCTGTCCTCCAACACCGCTCCAGCCACTGGATGAGAGGTTCCCGCGGAAATTGGCCCACTCACTCAGGTTGGCCTTGCCAAGAATGACGGCACCTGCCTCGCGCAGCTTCATGGCCACGTAGCTGTCCTGAAGAGGATACGAACCCTTCAGTGCACGGGAACCAGCGGTGGTCTCCATCCGGTCATGGGTATCAATGTTGTCTTTCAGCAACACAGGCACACCGTGCATGGGGCCACGCTTTTTACCTTCCTTCAGCTCTGCATCCAGCTGGGCAGCAATGGCCAGGGCATCAGGATTGACCTGTATGACGGCATTGAGCATCGGCCCGCCGTCATCAATGGCCTCTATCCGGTCAAGATAGGCCTGTACCACATCGGCAATGGTGAAGTCGCCATTGTCATAACCCTGCTGAAGCTGGCTGATAGTGTATTCCTCAAACCGGAACGGTGAGGCTGATTCTGTTTTCCCCTTTTTCTGGTCACAGGAGACTGAAGCGATGACCAATAAAACTGAAAGTGCAGAGAAGAACTTTTTCATGGAGATGTTTTTGAATAATGGTTGATTACAACGAATATACAAAGTTTGAACTGTTTTGAGCTGATCCGGTGAAAAAGAAGGTGAAAAAGTCAGGAGATAAACTCTTCTACTTCGGGGTACTTCATGAACACAATCACCTGTCCGGATGCAAATTCAAGACTGAACTGATCTCCAGCCGCCTCATTGAGGGTACCCCTCCACCAGCTTTTAAGCGGGAGGTCCCTGAGCGGATATTTCAGGCCGGAGGAGGTTATTTTCATTGAGGGATCAATACTGAAGAGTGATACCTGCTGCCCGGGATGTGACTTGATGGAGACGTTCCGGTCATACACCCTGAATGAACCGGTGTCAGTCAGCATTACAGCCTCCAGACTCCTGCTGTATTCAGCAAGCAGTGAGATGTTACCCAGGGTATGATCCTCCCGTATACCCGTTGCTCCGATGATTTTCACACCGGTGATGCCACGGCTGATGCACCAGTTGACTGCCTTTGTCAGGTCATTGGTTTCCTGGTCATCATCCTGCACCAGAATATTTTCATATCTCATTATGACTGAAGTAGGAACAGAGTCGAGATCCCCTATGATAATCCCCGGCTCAAGGCCATGTGCTATCAGTTTCTCTGCCGCACCGTCACAGCATACAACCAGGTCAGCGAAATGAAGTGCTGCCAGGGGGACCGGGTGGATCGGAAAGGTTCCGTTTGCAAGGATTACTGTTTTCATATCTGATCTGAAGTCTGATCCGGCAGCAGGCGGACAAGAGCCTGAAGTCTGATCCGCCGGCTGGTGAACAAGGGTCTGAAGGCCTGAAGGCCCCGGAGTATTTAATGCTAAATATCAGCACATTAACACTATTGCCTATTGCCTACTGCCTATTGCCTGCTGCCTCCTGCCTCCATCTTATTACCCCTATTATTGCCATGACGAAATATACGAAAAAAAGCAGGGCTGTGGGATACATGGCTGAGTTCATATAGACAACCACAGCAATGGCGTTTGCTGCTATCCAGACGTACCACTGCTCAATATACTTCCTTGTCAGCATCCATGTTGCCACCACCGATAGTGAAGCTATCAGCCCGTCCCACACCGGAACCGGCGAATCAGTGACCCTTCTGAGAATAAACCATAACACGGCCCACAATGTGCCTGCCGCCACCGTGCACCATGCCGCAGTGACAGCGCTTATCCTCCGCACATCACTCTTCTCCTCCGCATGCATGATCTCCCGGGGCCGCTGCCACCGGTACCATCCGTATACGCTGATGACAAGGTAATAGACCTGCAACCCCATGTTGGCATAGAAGCCGTTCCTGCCAAAAACGAAGATGTAGACTGCCGAAGTGAGTATCCCCAGCGGCCACAGGAAAATGTTTCTCCTTATCTCAAGTATCACGTAGGCAATGCCCGTCACTGCCCCGAAGATCTCGATGATGTTTTCAGTTATCCAGCCAGGTGCCATTCAATCAGAAAGATAATGAAATACCTGCCGTATAGTTGATTCCGGCCTGCGGAAAATAGTATGCCCAGGTCTTTTCAGCACCGTCCTCCGTCCACATGCCACCGTAGGCATTGTTCTCATAAAGGGTGTTGAGGAGATTATTGACAATGAACCGGACCGTAAGCTCTCCCTCCTTCCTTATTTTGATGCCGTAGGATGCTGACAGGTTGCTGACGAAATAGGGATCTATCGTCCGGTCAGGGCTCATCGTGTTGTCAAAGTACTGTCTCCCTACGTACTTGCCCGTCATGCTGAAAGAGAGGTTTTTGACAGGATTGATCTCCAGTTCCGCAGAGCCTGTCACCCGCGGTGAATATGCTATGTCAACCGTACCCAGGTCAGCAAAGAGGTATTCTTCGCTCCAGTCATCGGTATTGTAATTGTAGTAGTAGTTCCTGAACTCCCTTATCCTGCTCCTGCTGATGGTTGTGTTTACCTTCAGTGATACCGCGTGCGATGGTTTGAAGCTTCCGGAGAGTTCAACGCCTGTCCGGTAGCTTTCAGGAACATTGGTCATGATGGGGTATCCCGTGCTGCTGATTTTTCCTGTTGGCACCAGCTGGTCACGGTACCACATGTAATACAGGTTGACGCCAAGGGCATAAACCGGGTTGCGGAATGAGTAACCTCCTTCAAAATCGGTCAGCCTCTCACGGCCGGGTGTTGCGGCAGGGTCACCGGCCGCATCCTTGTAGTCTGCCCGGGTAGGCTCACGGTGTGCAACGGCTGCAGAGACAAAGGCTTCGCTGCCGCTGCCATTGCTCCAGAAGAGTCCTGCCTTGGGATTGAAGAACAAAAAGCTGTGTGTGCCTCCAAGGTCCCTGAGGTCATCATCAGGCCCCTCAAACCTGTACCGTATGTTTCTCAGCTGCAGGTCAATGAAGGCATTAACAGTTGCAGAAACGGCGGTATTGACCTTTCCATATACATTGACTTCATCCTTAAGCCCGTTATTCCTGTACCATTCATAACCCGGAATAATATTACCCGGATATTCCATCCAGAGGATGTTTCCGAAGTGGTCACCGTCATACCTGTTCAGTGCCCCGCCCAGGGTCCATTCGGCAACGCTCCCCTGTTTCAGCAGGGACCAGACCACCCCGTAGAAGAGATTGTCAAGCCATTTACGCTGAACCATATCAGTTTCAGTGATGGCAGGTTCATAGGGAAGAAAACCCGTGATGCCATACTCTTCCGGATCCCTGTCGCTCTTCTGTTCCTCATAATAGCCCCTTCCCGTAGTAAGGTGAAGGCCTGTGTTCAGGCTCACCCTTCCCGGAAAGAGGTGGGTATGGAAGAGATGGTAGTGGTTCTGGGCATAGACGTCGGTTTCATCCTCATAGTACCGTGTTACTCCGTCATTGTCAGTGTACTCACCTGCCGGATTGTACCTCCTGTTGTCAGGAAGAATCTCTGCGGGGACGCCCCACCAGCTTATACCGGTCTTCTGGCTTCCGGTGATGACATTGAAACGGATCATATCGGATGGTGCCGACCATATCCCTGAGACCATGGCGGAGGTTATGTCTGCATTGCTGTGATCAATAAAGCCGTCGCTTTTTATCTGTGATGCCCGAACCATCATGCTGAACCTGTCAGCCAGCATTCCTGTCCATGCTTTTGCCGTCAGGCGCGAGGTACTGAACGAGCCGTATGACATGTCAGCGGCAGCGCCGGCCTCTGCAGGAGGTGTCATGGTGCTGATATTCACCGAGGCTCCGAAGGCACCTGCACCGTTGGTAGAGGTACCCACACCCCGTTGAACCTGTATGCTGCCTGTTGAAGAGGCAAGGTCAGGGAGGTCAACCCAGAAAACCTGCTGTGATTCGGAGTCGTTGAGGGGGATACCGTCAAGGGTGATGTTAATGCGGCTGGCGTCAGTGCCACGAATGCGCAATGAAGTATAGCCTATTCCCGTCCCTGCATCCGAAGTCTCCACCACTGAGGGTGTCAGGGCAAGAAGGTATGGCATATCCCTTGTCATATCCCTCTCCCTCAGCTCATCCGAACCAACGGTGGTATGTGCCATGGGTGTGCGGGCGCCGGCGCGGCTTCCCCTCACAATAACCTCCCCGGCCACATAGAGAGCCTCTCTCATTGATGCATCAATCACGGCCGTTCCGCTCAGCACCACCAGGGTATCAATGGTCTCATAGCCGGTAAAGCTGATCCGGAGGCTATAAGTTCCGTCATTCAGCCCCCTGAGGGCAAACCTCCCCTCATTGTCAGTGGCCACGCCGGCGCCCGCCTGTATCGCGATTACCGACGCACCCGCCATGGGCATGCCGTTTTCGTCAGTTATCCTGCCGCTGATGATACCGCTGTTACGCTGCCCGGACATTGTCACTGACACGAGCACAATCATGAAAATCAAAACAGATATCTTCCTCACCATTACCACAGACTGTTTATATTCAACATCGTCAGAAGTGAGGGTGTTCAGACAGGCTGGAAATGATTACTCTCTTTCCCTACGCCGGCATTACCCGGATCAGGTTGTAAGGGTATGATCTCAGCCTGTTTAGTAAGGCACCCCGTAATTCGACACCACAAAGATACAACAATTAAAGGGAGAAATGGCACCAAAATGCATTGAAGCACGTAAACCATGCTAATTAGTATATTTGTCGGACGGCAGAAGAAACAAGATGGACGAGATACTAAAGAAACTCAAATACGACAAACAGGACAGGATTGCGGTATTGAATGCCCCGGATGAGTTCCGGGAGAGGATTACCGGCCTCCTTCCTGATGTGCAGATCGATACAGAGATCAATGCCCGTTACCTGTATGATTTTATGATTGCCTTTACTCCCGGGTCAGCTGATGTTGAAAAGCTTGGACCATCATGTATTCACAACCTGAGTGATGACGGAAAACTGTGGATGGCCTATCCTAAAGGTACCTCGCGAAAGTTATCGAGTGACATCAACCGCGACCGTGGGTGGAATACGGTTGAGTCTACAGGCTTCAGGAGGGTGAGCCAGGTCGCCATTGATGAAGATTGGTCAGCCCTGCGGTTCCGGAACGTCAAATACGTCAAGCCCGTAAAAAAATGAGAATGATCCGGAAGACACTGGTCGCTGCCGCCGCACTGATGGTGATCATCTCGTGCTCAAGGCATCAGGAGACTGAGTTCTTCACAGGGAGAGTCGATTTCCCGGTGGAGCCATACCTGGGAGTCAAGGAAGCGATGGCAGCCAGGCTCATTCCACATCCGAGGCAACTGGAGTGGCAGCAAATGGAGATGACAGCGTTCATCCATTTCTCAATCAACACCTTCACTGACAGGGAGTGGGGTACCGGTAAAGAATCACCGGAACTGTTCAACCCTGTGTCTCTTGACGCTGAACAGTGGGTAAGGGTGCTCAGCGAAGCCGGTATGAAGATGATAATCATCACGGCAAAGCATCATGATGGTTTCTGCCTCTGGCCAACCAGGACCACGACCCACTCGGTAGCCTCCAGTCCCTGGAAGAACGGGCAGGGTGATGTTATAAGGGAGCTCAGGGATGCGTGTGAAAAATACGGGATGAAGTTCGGTGTCTATCTCTCACCGTGGGACAGGAATGCGGAGTGCTATGGAGACTCCCCTGAATACAACCGGTTCTATATGGAGCAGCTTACCGAATTGCTGACATGGTACGGTAAGGTTGATGAGGTGTGGTTTGACGGCGCCAATGGCGAGGGGCCTGACGGCCGCCGCCAGGAGTACGACTGGCAGGCATATTATGACCTGATCAGAGAGCTGCAGCCAGACGCCGTAACAGCCATCATGGGTGAGGATGTCAGGTGGGTTGGAACGGAGAGCGGATACGGACGTGAGACCGAATGGAGCGCCACGGTTATGGCACCCGGCGGAACGCCCGAAAGCGCAGCCATCAATAAGGCTCTCGGAATAGACGCAATGTCAGCAGACCTGGGAAGCAGCAACCTTCTCAGCAAGGCAGAGCATCTCTTCTGGTACCCGGCCGAGGTCGACGTATCAATAAGACCGGGATGGTTCTGGCACGCTTCAGAGGATTCACTGGTGAAGGATGTCAGCAAACTGGCAGACATATATCTCAGTTCGGTTGGCCGCAATGCAGTCCTTCTGCTGAACGTCCCGCCTGACAACCGTGGTCTGATAACTGATCATGACATCCGTAGCCTGCAGGGGCTCAGGGCGTGGATTGACAACCTTTATGCGGTTGACCTTCTCAACGGAGCCAGACCATACGGACAGGGTACATCCAACCTCATTGACAATGACAACACAACCACATGGAGCCCCCGCCACAACCGGGTGGCATCATTCGTCCCTGCCATAGCAGCCACCTTCAATGTGGCCATGCTCCAGGAAGACATTACCAGGGGGCAGCGGGTTGAGAAGTTTATCATTGAGGCTCTCTATGAAAAAATGTGGGATACTATCGCCACCGGCACTACCATCGGATACAAGAGAATGATACGATTCCCTGAAGTAAAGGCTGACGAAATCAGGCTCACAATCATATCTTCACGGTCAACACCGCATATCAGCACCTTCGCCCTTTACCACGCAGATTAAGATTGGTACGGTTATTGAGGCCTGAGTGAGGTTTATCCTTGTAACTTAATTGCTATTCTAACCCATTATGAGAGTCATTGTTCTTCTTTTTCTGCTAGTAACCGGGTTGGTTTCATCATGCAATCTTGAACCGGCTCACTCAGTTTATACCAACGTCCTGATACCATTCAGTGACCGGATTGTGCCGGAACACGGTATCGTGGGACAGCCGGTTAATATTTCAGCCTCCGCAATGGCTGAAAACGGATGCTGGTTAAACATACGTTTTGTATTGATACAGAAGGACGACCTTGAATATGAAATGGTTGCACTTGCTGATTTTGAGTCATACGGAGCCTGCACGGATATGATTGTGTATGGTGATACCACGGTTAGTTTTATCCCTGACCGCACTGGCAATCACGTGATTACGTTCTGGATGACCCAGGTTACATCTGAGACTGATACAGTGGTTGTTGGCCCGGCCCCGGGCAAATAGCGGCCCTATTTTCCCAGGCGCCTCATCCTTTCCCCTATCCAGCTGTGCTGACGCTCCAGCTCCGACCGGTGGAAGATCTCCTTATTGACGTATTTGATTGACTCAACTGTATAAAGGGCTCTCGGGTTGAAGCGGTTTATCTCGTCAAGAACCTCCTTTATCATGCTCCTGCGGGCAATGATATAAATTACTGCAACCTCCCCTTCAATACCTTCAGCCTTGACTGAGGTGACCCCGTAACCCTTTCCACGCAGCTCCTGCACAAGGTTGGTGGCATCCTTGTGGGTTA
>SBFZ01000065.1 GCA_006227095.1 Bacteroidota bacterium
TCTATGTCTATTTCCGCTACAGCAACGACGAGAGCGTGATGGTGGTCCTGAACAACAACGAAAAAGAGAGCCGCACCATCCATGGTGAAAATTATGCCGAGTCAATTGAGGGGTTTACAGAAGGAACTGATATCATCTCAGGCAGGAAGATTGAAGACCTTGGCTCATTTACCATAGCCCCCAAAACAGCAATGATAATTGAACTAAAATAACCTGAACATGATGAAAGAACACATTATTAAACTTATTATCCTGTTTGCCGGTGCTGCTGTAGTGGCAGTAGCCTGCCGCCCCAAACCGTCGGCTGTCATTGAGCCGCTGAAGACTTCGGTTGTTCACGCCGACTGGACCCGCAATATGGTCCTTTATGAGATCAACGTGAGGCAGTTCTCACAGGAGGGGACCTTTGCTGCCGTTGACAGCGCACTGCCCAGGCTTAAGGAACTTGGCGTGAACGTTCTCTGGTTCATGCCCATCTACCCTATCGGTGAGCTTAACCGCAAGGGCGAGCTGGGTAGCTACTACTCAATTAAGGACTACAAGGGTATCAACCCGGAATTCGGAACCCTTGAAGACTTCAAGGCCCTGGTTGCCCGTGCACATGGGATGGGATTTCATGTCATTCTTGACTGGGTGGGGAACCACTCGGCCTGGGACAATCCGCTGGCAACCGAGTTTCCTGAGTGGTACGAGAAGGATTCCCTTGGCAACTTCGTTTCACCCTTTGACTGGACTGATGTCATCCAGTTTGACTACACAGCCGAACCACTCTGGGATTACATGGCAGGTGCCATGAGATACTGGGTTGAAGAGGTTGGCGTTGACGGCTACCGCTGCGATTTCCCCGGCCTGGTACCCGAAGAGTTCTGGTTCAGGGCCACCACCGAGCTCAACTCGGTAAAACCGGTTCTGATGCTTGCCGAGGATGAGGAGCACTCATACCTGCTCGAGCGTGCCTTTGACATGAACTACGCCTGGGCACATCATCACCTTATGAATGCCGTGGCCGGTGGTCATCGCACTCCAGCAGCACTCGACAGCATGATGCAGTATGAGCTTAAAAGGTATGCACCTGAATCATACCGGCTACGGTTCATGACCAACCATGATGAGAACTCCTGGAATGGTACAATAGACGAAAAGATGGGTGAGGCACAGAAGGCATTTGCATGCTATCTCTTTACAGTACCCGGTGTGCCGCTTCTCTACAATGGCCAGGAGGCAGACCTCGACAAGAGGCTCAAGTTCTTTGAACGTGACCCGATTGAGTGGAAGGAAACAGAACTGACCCCCTTCTATACAAAACTTGTACATCTCCGTACCTCCCACCCTGCACTGCGTCATGGCATCGAAGGCGGTTCATATGAAGTGCTGAAGACCAGCCAGAAGAATGTGGTTGCATACAAGAGGGTGAAGGATGAGACCGAGGTGCTGACCATCCTCAACATGAGCAGCAAACCGGTGAGCGTAGCCCTTAAAGACGGCGCAACTGCCGGAACCTACAAGGACCTGTTTAATGATACCGATGTGGAAATATCCCAGGGCAGCCTGATGCAAATGGAGCCGTGGGGCTACATGGTTCTCGTAAAATAAGTCTGAAGGTCCAAAGGTCTGAAGGTCTGAAGGTCCAGGGTCCAGAAAGTATCTGGAGTTCATTACCCTGGACTCTCAGACTTTTCGACCTGAGACCTTCAGACCTTTTTCTAGTACCTGACCAGTCTTTTTACTGAAGAGGCCCTGCCTGAGGTGACTTTCAGGTAATAAACTCCCGGTGCCATCTCTGACCCGTCAAGTTCAACCTCATCGATGCCTGCCGGAGCATTGATCATCCTTATCACGGCGCCGGTAGCTGATATCAGTTCAACAGTATGCGGCTGATACCGTTCGTCTCCTCCAAACTCAATGACAGCCCTTTCACGGAAAGGGTTCGGGTAAACTTCAAAGAGTAACCCGGTGGCATCCTCCAGGTAGTTATCCTCAATGCCCGTCAGGAATGCCGGCCTTGCAACCTGTTTCGATGTGAAGAGCCGGTACTCCCCCTGCAGGAGTGAAATAGGTGTATTCTGATTGGCTGCACTGACATCAATGGCGGTTCCGCGGAAGAATTCATACCAGGTTCCCGTCCGGGTGAAATTGGGAGCGATGTCACGGGGGAAGAGGTCAAAATTCCCGATAACCACAACATCCATATCAGCATGCTGGATGTTCAGCCTTTTTGTCTCACCGGACTCGTAAATACTGAAATTGCCTGACGAGAATGCAGGTTCGCTCTTCTTCAGTTCTGCAAGGGCAGAGAAATTATCATACAGGTTTTTCCGGGTGGCAATGGTATAATAATCCCACCTTATTGGTTTCGGTCCGAGCGGATCATTATTGTAGTTCTTTGCATAATCATAGCCCAGCTCCTGGAACTGCCAGAGCATTTTCGGACCGGGGATTGTCATGAAGAAAGTGGCCGTCAGCTTGATACGCTTCAGCGCAATGGTGAGATCCTTGATATTGTATCCGCCAACAGCCTCCCCCTCAGTGAGGTTCAGAGACATGATCCTCTCCTCGTCATGGCTCTCCATGTAGTCAACGATCCCGGGGACTGTCCATCCCCTGTTTACCCATGATGCCTCTGCAATTGACATGTTCCAGTCACTGCGGCTTGTAGAGGCCGCCTGGTACCTGAATTTCGCAGTACCCCAGAGCAGGAAACCATATGATGCCAGCTCCTTCTCCTCATTGTTGTCGGCAAAATGTTCCAGTATCAGAAGTGCGTCAGGCCTGTATGAACGGATCTTGTCTCCAATCCTCTTTAAAATGGCTATCCTTGATGCATCATAAACCCAGCCATCGCCCGGGGTATTTGTAAAACCCTTGGTAAAATCAAACCTGTAACCGTCTACCCTGAACTCTTCAATCCAGTATTGGCATACGCTGTCAACAAAAGCCTGCGTCTGAATACTCTGATGATTGAAGTCATAACCCCAGCTAAAGACCGGGTTGGGAGAGGTGACATTGAACCACGGATTGTTCGATGCAGGCTGGTTCGTTGTACTGTTCCAGTACATTCTTACCA
>SBFZ01000097.1 GCA_006227095.1 Bacteroidota bacterium
CCCTGCACGCCGGGCTTCTGACCTTGACCCGATAGATGCACTCCGGTTTGAATGATTTTTGACTGATATTCATTAGCTTTGATGACGATATGAAGGATCTGAGTGTAATAAGAAAACGGAAAAGACTGCCGGTGCTGCTCCATCTGACAGGATGGATCATACTTTTCATCCTTCCCCAGTTCCTGATTTCAGGCGGACTTTTCAAGGATGAACGGACCACCCGTATAGTGCTGTTCAACACCTTTGTCTTTGTGGTTCTTTTCTATACAAATTACCTGTGGCTGGTTCCGCGACTGGCTCAGAAGGGTAAGTGGTTTTCCTTCCTGGTACTGGCAGCGGCACTGATTGTTTTTCTCGGGTGGACTTCAGGTAAGTTTTACGAGAACCTGTTTGCCCCGCCGCCTGAAGTGAGGGAACGGATCGCTTCCAGTGAGAACAGGCAGCCGCGTGATGATCACGGCCGGCGCAGGGGAGAGGGTATGGCTTTATATAACTTCTTCATAACATCATTCCTTGTTTCGGGATTTGCCGTAGGCATCAGATATGCCGAAAGTTCCGTAAAAAAGGAGGAGGAGATAAAAGAGCTGGAGCGTGAGAAGCTGAACTCGGAACTTGCATTGCTCAAAAACCAGGTCAGTCCCCATTTCTTCTTCAATACCCTCAACAATATTTACGCCCTTATAGAGATCAACCGCGAGGATGCCAGGGAGGCCGTGCTGAGCCTGTCGAAGATGATGAGATATATGCTCTATGAATCAGAACAGGGAAACACAAGGCTCAGCCATGAGCTTGAATTCATGAAGGGATATATTGACCTGATGAAACTGAGGCTGAGTGACCGGGTCAGGCTGACAGTGGCTTTCCCGGAGGAGTATGAGGATCAGGATCTGCCACCCCTGCTCTTCATTCCGTTCATAGAGAATGCCTTCAAGCACGGTGTAAGCAACCTGGGTAACTCCTTCATTGATATTGCACTGAGTGCTGAAGACGGGGAGATAACATTCCTGGCAGCCAACAGCATTAACAGGACTGGCGCAGATGCTCCGCGACCCACATCAGGCATAGGGCTTGACAATGTGAGAAAAAGACTGGCACTTCTGTTTCCGGGCCGCCATGAGCTTAATATCAATGAACAGGAATCAATATTTACGGTTGTACTGACAATCAGGATGCGAACCTGAATGCCTGTGGCGGGTCTCGTCCGGAACAGAGCCCCCCGGAAGGGTGCACAAAATGGCAGTAGTGAAATTTAACCGGCCTGAATGATAAGAGTTGTAGCAATAGATGATGAGCCGCTTGCACTGCAACTGGTGAAGGGGTATGTTGAGAAGACACCGGGCCTGGAGCTTGCCGGGGCATTTGACAACCCTGTTGATGCCGTGACATTTATACAGTCCTTTGAGGTTGACCTCGTTCTGCTTGACATCCAGATGCCCGACCTGACAGGTACTGAACTTGCCAGGGTCATCTCAGGCGGACCGAAGGTGATATTTACCACAGCCTATGAGAAGTATGCACTGGAAGGCTTCCGCCTGGATGCTGTTGATTACCTTCTGAAGCCGTTCAGCTACGCCGAGTTTCTCAGGGCAGTGCAGAAGGCAGAGAGGCTGATAGGGGCTGAGCAGACCCAGTTGCCTTCCCTGGAGGTGAGCAACGACTTTCTCTTCATAAAGTCTGAAAGCAGGATACGCCGCATCAACTTCTCGGAAATCCATTACATTGAAGGACTGAAGGACTATGTCAAGATCTGGCTTAAGGATGAAAAGAAGCCTGTCCTCTCGCAATCCACCCTGAAGGCGCTTGAGGCCAGGCTTCCTGCTGACCGGTTTATGCGTGTTCACCGCTCATTCATCGTCAGCCTTGAGACTGTCAGGGTTATAGAGCGCGGCCGCATAGTCTTCGGTGAGGTCCGCATCCCGGTCACTGAACAGTATATTGACAACTTCCGGAAGTTCCTCGACAGGAATTTCATCTGAGAACAAAAACCACAGGAACCGAGAACCAGACCGGAACAGGATTGCCGTCCTGCTTTCCGGGCTTCCATCGCGGCATGCCGCTGATCACCCTCACGGCCTCATTGTCAAGAAGGGGATCAACACTCCGGGTCACTTCCACCCTGGTCACCTCTCCCGTACTGCTGACCACAAACCTGAGGAAAACAGTTCCCTGGATATTATTCTGCACTGCATCAGGCGGATAGACGACATTCCCCTTTATGTATTTCAGAAGCTCACCGGTACCGCCCGGGAAGGAGGGCATCTCCTGTACCGATACATATGGTTCAGGTTCTATCGGAACCACAGGAGCCTCGCCGGGAAGTTCCCCGGGGATCTCTCCTGTTGCCGCACCATCAGTGACATCACGGTTGAGGATGTCAGCAGGCAACACCCCGTCACCCGTCGCCTGCCCGTCAACAACCACCTCGGGCGGAACGAAACGGACATTGTTCACTGCCTCGTCAGGAGGCCTGGGCGGTTCAGGCGCTTCGGGAGGCAGAGGGGGTGTGAGCAGGTCAGGATCAGGCATCGCAATGATGTCAATCCTGCTGCCAGGCTGCAGATGAACCGGGTCAGAAGTAAAATACGGCACCAGGAAGAATGAGGCGCCAATCAGCAGTCCTGCAGCAAGGGAGATGCTCATCGTTGATCCGTAACGCCGGCGCAGATCGTAAGCACCATACTCCTTGTTGCGATCCCGGAAGATAATATCATCAAAACCGGGAACCTTTTCTTTTTTCCTCTTCATAATTTAAAGTTTAGGTTAATAATTTAAATGAAGAGGCGCCTCATTGTTTATAAACATCAAAAATTGTACCACGATTGTTTAACAAATTGCCATTTTATGACATGAATCATTTATTTGTGATTGCACCCCGTTATCTTTGTCCGCGATATGAAAAATAATGCATAACGAATTTGAAAGCTGTATTGAGATGAGAACAAGATTTGCAATTTTGATGATTCTTCCGCTGTTTGCCATAATGGTTTCAGGATGTGAGAAGGAGAAGGAAGATCCTTCAGTTACACTTGGTGCCCAGGCAAATACTGTCATTCCCGGATTT
>SBFZ01000326.1 GCA_006227095.1 Bacteroidota bacterium
TTTGCCGATACTCTCGGGGGAAATGGCCCGCTGATAATCTCCCCTGATGCTGTTGACGAGCCAATCGTTTATAATGCAGAGGGTTACATGAAGACTGACCTGCGTACCAGGAAGGTAAGCCTGGTCCAGAACGCCAGGGTCACCTACGGAACCATTGAACTCACTGCCGATTCAATTGTGCTTGACATGGAGACAGGCTCTGTCTATGCAACCGGAAGGGTTGATTCCACAGGAACGATGGTCGGGCTCCCGGTTTACAAGGATGGTTCTGAAGAGTTTGAATCAAAGGAGCTTACATATAATTTCAAGTCGAAAAAGGGTGTAATCCGCAATGTGACTACCGAGCAGGAGGGAGGCTACCTTCAGAGTCTGACAACAAAGCGGCATGAAGATGGCACGCTCCATGTCAACCGGAGCAAATTCACCACCTGTGATGCTGAACATCCCCATTTCTACCTTGCCCTGCCCAGGGCCAAGGTCTATCCGGGTGAGAAGATAGTCTCGGGCCCCGCGTATATGGTTGTGGCTGACATCCCTCTTCCGCTCATACTCCCGTTTGGATTCTTCCCTGTACAGCAGAAGAGGGCCTCGGGAATTGTCATGCCAAAATACGGACAGGAGGCCCGACGCGGATATTTCCTTTCAAACGGTGGATATTACTTCGCCCTCAGTGATTACTTTGACCTCAAACTGACGGGTACCATCTACACGAACGGTACATGGCTTGCCGATGCAGCAACCTCATATCGTGTGCGATACCGCTTCTCGGGCTCATTCGGGTTCAGCTATGCCAACAATATAACCAGTTACAAGGGTTTGCCTGATTATGGCAAGAACACCAACTACCGGATCAACTGGTCACATTCGCAGGATGCGAAGGCAAATCCCGGTTCAAGGTTCTCTGCCAGTGTGAATATGAGCTCCAGCGGGTATGACAGGAACAACAGCTACGAGGTTGCGGAACATGTCAACACCACGAGGCAGTCAAGCATAAGCTACTCAAGGTCCTGGGCAGGAACCCCCATCAGTTTTGCCACCAGCCTCAACCAGTCACAGAACGTTCAGAACAAAACAATGTCACTGAACCTTCCTAAGGGGAGCCTGAACATATCCCGCATCTACCCGTTCAAGCCGAGAAAGCCGGTTGCAAAAAGCAGATGGTATCATGACCTGACAACGCAGTATACTGCCACATTCGAGAACAAGATTGACACCTATGACAGCCTGCTTTTTACAAGCGCTGTCTGGAAGAGTATGAAGAACGGTTTCAAGCATGAAGTTCCGGTAAGCCTCCAGATCAGGCCGTTCAATAACTTCTCAATATCACCATCATTGCGATACAGCGGTGTTCTGTACACCCAGCGGATTGAAAAGAGGTGGGATCCTGACTTCTACAATGAAAGCATAAACAAGGTAGTCCCTTCTATAGTCAATGACACCATCAGGGGCCTTACGTACGGACAGGCACTGGTACCAGCTGTCAGCGCATCGTTTAACCCTTCCATTTACGGAACATTCCAGTTTACAAGGAAAGGATCAAGGGTTGAATCGATAAGGCATGTCATGAAACCATCGGTCAGTTTCTCATATTCCCCTGATGCTGATTTCCTTACGAGTGACATGTTCAGGACGGTTCAGTATGACACTCTCGGAAACCGAAGGGAGTATTCGATCTATGAGGGGAGCATATACGGGACCCCTTCAACAGGCAGGAAGTCGGGTTCTGTCGCATTCAGCCTTTCGAATATCGTTGAAGCAAAGGTATATGCCCGGAATGACACTACCGGCAAGCCCAAAAAAGTCAAGCTGATTGAGAGCCTTTCAATGAACACGTCGTACAATATCTTTTCAGACTCCCTCAACTGGTCGCCTGTGAGCATGTCATTCCGGACCACCCTTGCCCAGAATATCAATGTCCAGGCAAGCAGCAGTTTCAATATATACGGGATGAATGAGAAAGGGGGTACGATCAACAGGCTTGCCGTGAGCCAGGGGCTCGGGCTTGCAAGGATGACCAGCCTGAACATGAGCCTCGATCTTGACCTGGGACAGTTGCTTGGTGGCAGCAATAAAAAGAGCCAGCAGCAGACACCCGGCCAGGGCGGGCAGGGGCAGGGACGTGCGCCCGGCGAACAGGGAGGACCCGAGAGTGCCCCCCGCAGTAACCTTCCACTGGCCAACAAGAACCTTGATGAATTCGGGTATGTGAATTTTGATGTGCCATGGTCACTCAGGATGGCATACAACTTCAACTACAGCAAGCCGGGCCTTAGAAGCAACATAACCCAGACAATGACACTGTCCGGAGATGTAAGGCTAACCCCGAAGATGGCAATCAACTACAACACGGGGTACGACTTCAAGCAGAAGGAGATAACGATGTCGCGCGTTGGCATTACCCGTGACCTGCACTGCTGGGAGATGAGCTTCTCATGGATACCCACCGGTTACATGAAGAGCTGGAACTTTACCATCAGGGCCAAGGCAAGCATGCTCCAGGATCTCAAATACGAAAGGAGAAAGGATTACCATGAGAATTACTAACGAAATAAAACGATCAGGAATGAAGAGGATTATCAGCACAACCGCTGCCCCAGGGGCTATTGGTCCCTACAGCCAGGCCGTGGAAGCCAACGGCACCCTGTATATCTCAGGTCAGGTTGGCATTGACCCGGCAACCGGGAAGATAGTTGAAGGGGGCATTACCGAACAGACCACCCAGGTACTCAAAAATATCAGGGCCATACTGGCAGCTGCCGGCTATACTTTAAATGACGTGGTCAAATCAACTGTTCTGCTGTCAGATATGTCTGACTTCAAGGCAATGAACGAAGTCTATGCACAGTTTTACACCGCCGATCAGCCGGCCAGGGCGGCATTTGCCGTGAAGGGACTGCCCCTGGGTGCAATGGTTGAGATAGAGACCGTGGCGGTAAAATAACCTGGCGGAAAAATGACGTTGTACTGATCCGGGAATAAGGTCCGGACCAGCAAGGTTTTTCCGGAGGAGGAGTGAACGATGCCTTCCCTCCGGAACATGGAAAAAAAGAGAGGCTGCCCGATCATGGACAGCCTCTTTTTATCATTTATGAGTGTCAGACCTTATTCAGCCACAACCTCAAATTCAATATCCACCTTTACATCACGGTGCAGTTTGACCACAGCCTTGTAGCTTCCTGCCTCCTTGATGGCGTCTTCGCCAAGGATGATGTTTTTGCGGTCAATCTCATACCCCTTTGCAGTGAGGGCTTCAGCAAGCTGAATGGTATTGACTGAACCGAAAATCTTTCCGGCTGAACTTACCTTGGCACCAATTACAAGCTTAACGCCGGCGAGCTTTTCAGCAAGCTTCTCAGCTTCCTTCCTGATCTGCTCCTCCTTGTGTGCCCTCTGCTTCAGATTCTCATTGTGAATCTTGATGGCAGAGTCGGTTGCCTGGATGGCAAAGCCCCTGGGTATAAGGTAATTCCTTGCATAGCCGGTCTTGACGGTGAGAATGTCGTTCTTCTGACCCAGCTTCTCTATATCCTGCCTGAGAATAATCTTCATGTCTCTTCCTCCTTACTTTAAAAGATCAGCTACGTACGGAAGCATTGCAAGATGGCGTGAACGCTTGATAGCCTTGGCCACCCTCCTCTGGTACTTCAGTGAAGTTCCGGTGATACGGCGGGGAAGTATCTTGCCCTGCTCATTGAGAAACTTCTTGAGAAACTCGGGATCCTTGTAGTCAATGTACTTGATCTTGTTCTTCTTGAACCTGCAGTATTTCTTCTTCTTGATCTCTACTGTAGGCGGTGTCAGGTACCTGATTTCTGAATTGCTCTGTGCCATGATTACTCCTCCCTGACTTTTTCGGTTTCTTTCATCTTTCTCTTCTTCTCAGCATACTCAACGGCATACTTGTCCATACGGAATGTCAGGAAACGGATGATCCTTTCATCCCTCCTGTACTGAACTTCCAGCTTGTCAATCATCTCGCCCGGACCCTTGAACTCGATCAGGTAATAAAACCCGGTCGATTTCTTCTGGATCGGATAAGCGAGTTTCTTCAGACCCCAGTTCTCTTCATGAATGATCTCACCTTCATTGTCAGTGATGATCTTCTTGAACTTCTGAACCGCTTCCTTCATCTGATTCTCAGACAAAACGGGAGTTGCAATGAAAACGGTTTCGTACTGATTCAACATCTCTTAATTGGTTTATATTAGTGTTAATAAATCGGGTTGCAAAAGTAAGACAATTAATCTTAAAAAAAAATATTCCGAAAACTATTTGACTATATTTGTGACGGATATGTACATGTACTGTTAAAACCCGTTATGGATAACTTTATTGTTTCTGCCCGCAAGTACAGGCCTGCAACCTTTGACATGGTAGTGGGGCAGGATACTATAACGACCACCCTCAGGAATGCCATCAGGAATAATCTCCTGGCGCAGGCCTACCTGTTTTGTGGTCCGCGCGGTGTAGGAAAAACAACCTGTGCAAGGATATTTGCCAAAACCATCAACTGTTCCGGTCCGGGCCCTGACGGCGAAGCCTGTGACAAGTGCGAGTCATGCACCTCGTTCAACTCCCAGGCCTCATTTAACATCCATGAGCTTGACGCTGCATCAAACAACAGCGTCGATGACATCCGGAATCTGACTGACCAGGTGAGGATCCCTCCGCAGGTAGGAAAATACAGCGTATACATCATTGATGAGGTTCACATGCTCTCAACCCAGGCCTTCAATGCTTTCCTGAAGACCCTCGAGGAGCCGCCGTCACACGCAATATTTATTCTTGCCACAACCGAGAAGCACAAGATCATACCTACGATACTTTCACGCTGCCAGATATTCGACTTTAACCGCATAAACGTTGATGACATCGTTCAGCGGCTGGGCTGGGTGGCCGGCAATGAGGGGGTGAATGCCGAACATGAGGCCCTCCATGTGATAGCCACCAAGGCTGACGGTGCAATGCGTGATGCCCTCTCCATCTTTGATCAGATTGTAAGCTTCAGCGGCAAGAACATTACATACGGAGATGTAATTGCCAACCTGAACGTACTTGATTACGAGTACTTTTTCCGGATCACCGCAGCAGCAATGGAAGGGGATGTCACATCGGTGCTTCTTACATACAACGAGATCCTCAGCAAGGGTTTTGACGGCTATAACTTCATGGCGGGACTCAACAACCACATGCGTGACCTTCTGGTAAGCCGCGATGAGGCTACCGTGAAGCTCCTTGAGACATCACCCTCAATCAGGCAACGATATCGTGAACAGGCAGCAAAGGCATCACTGCAGTTTCTGTATGAAGCACTTGACATTGGATCACAATGCATGCTGAATTTCCGGGCCAGCAAGAACCAGCGGCTTCATGTTGAACTGGCACTGCTGCGGATGTGCAACCTGTCATCCGAAAGAACTTCTGAGGAGGCAAAAAAAAAAGCTGATTCCATAAATCCGGAAGAGGAGCAGGAGTTCAGGGTTCCGCCTCCGCCACAAAATACAGTGCAACAGCCTGTTGCAGCGATATCTGCTGTGGCCCCTCCGGCCGCGGAGCAGAAGCCTGCCCAGGTGCCGCAGAAAGCACCTGCTTCAGCCGAGGGTCCAAAAAAGATATCGATAAAGGATGTGATGGCCGGGTCAAGACCTGCGGAAAACGCTGTCAGTGAACCCGTACCGGAGAAAATAGCCCCGGTATCTGACCGTGAATTCACTGCCGGGGAACTCAGGGAAGCATGGATTGCATTCGCAGAGGAGATAAAGGAGGAGAGTCCCAGGATTTCAGTTACGTTATCATCCGTTTCCCCGGAGCTCCTTGAAGACAAGACTATTTTGCTCAAGCTTGACAACCTTACACTCAGGGAGGCTTTTGATCATAACTTCAAGCCGCGGCTCGAGGGTCACCTGCGCCGTACCCTGCAGAACGGAGCCATCACTCTTCAGACAATGGTGGAAGCCACTGAGAGAGGAGAGATACTATACTCCTCCGAACAGAAGTTCAATCACCTGGCCTCAAGAAACCCGGCCCTGAAAGAGTTGAAAAAGACATTCAACCTTGATTTCGAATAGTAACTAACCTGAAGCGGGTGGGAGCCGGAAAAAAGATAAAATCTTCCGCAGGCCTGGAGATCCTGACTGGCGGCATAGCCCATGACCTAAACACCGTCATAACAACAATATACGGATACTGTGAACTGGCACTGGAGAGCGCCGGAGACAACACGGGATCTGCAAAGAGCATACAGGCCATCATCTCCGCAGCCGACAGGGCAAAACTGCTCACCGGCCAGCTTCTTGACCTGAGCCGTAACGCCTCGATTGAAAAGGTGCCGGTGCCGGTAGCTGATGCCCTGAAGGATACCATCAACTTCATCAGTCCATCAGTTCCGGAGGGGATACGGATAATCCTGAACCTTAAAACACCGGATGCCTGGGTCATGGCACCTCCGGCACGGCTTTTCAGGATATTCCTCAATCTTGCAACAAATGCCATTCAGGCCATGCGGAATAAAGGCGGAACACTGACAATTACAGTTGAAAATGGTGATGAAGCTGAAGGGGAAGGCACCGCACCCACCCCCGGCCGGTTACTCATCAGTTTCAGTGATACCGGTACCGGGATGGATGAACAGACTGCAGGAGAGATATTCAAACCCTTCTTTACCGCCGGAAGTCACAGTGGCACCGGTCTCGGACTGACAGTGGTGGCCGATTCCGTCAGGGATCTCGGCGGGACTGTTGATTTTGTCACTGCTCCCGGATCAGGGACAACCTTCCGTATCATTATTCCAGACCCCTTTTTTGGTCCGCTCCCTGAAAAAGATTAACTTCGGGCACCGATGAAACTGTGAATCCCATGGCAGGAGTAATGATTGTTGAAGATGACGCCGCACTGCGCGAATTGCTCAGGGACTCCCTCGAGAAAAGAAAATATACTGTTATTACCGCTGCTGACGGCAGGGAGGCGCTCGCCAGGTTCCGTCCCTCCGTGGTTGACCTTGTAATCACAGACCTGCTGATGCCGGAGGAGGACGGACTGATGGTGATCATGAAGATCAGGGAGGTAAAACCCGCAACCAGGGTGATAGCCATCAGTGGCGGAGGCAGGGCAGGCCCGGGAAGTTATCTTCTGATGGCAAGCAAACTGGGAGCTGACCATATCATGTCAAAACCATTCCTGCCGTCAGAACTGGTGCAGAAAGTCAAGGAACTCCTTGGTTAAACATTATCTGCCCTGACTTGTTTCTGAGTAAAATATGAACCAATAAATATTCAATGATATGTTAACAAAAAAAGTTGAAGAGTTCTGCAACAGGCAGATCGAAAGAGAAGGTAACTCATCAAACCTCTACCTCGCCATGGCTTCATTTGCCGAGGCTAAAGGACTTGCCGGCATCGCCGCATGGCTTTATGCCCAGGCTGAGGAGGAGAGAGGTCACATGCTGAAGTTCATCAGGTGGGTCAATGAACGTGGTGGCAATGCCATCATTCCTGAATTCAAAAAGCCCCCGGTGAAATACAAGGGTATAAATGAAATCTTTGCCGAGGTCCTCAAACATGAGCAGTTCATTACTGCAAGTATCAACGAGGTCCTGGAAGTCGCCATCGCCGAGAAGGATCATGCAACCGTCAACTGGATCCAGTGGTTCGTCAGCGAACAGGTTGAAGAAGAGAGCAGTGCACAGCAGATCCTTGATAAACTGCAGCTTGCAGGCCCGCAAGGAGTCTACTTCCTTGACCGTGACATCATGAATCTCAGGGGCAAATAATCAGCAACTGACAAAATACTCTGAAAAAACCGGGTCTGATTCCCGGTTTTTTTGTGACCTCTGGCCACGCCTGTGGTAATTTCATGTCCGGAAGGCGCATCAGTAACATTGCCTTCCCGATCCGCCAGCCGGCGGATGCGGGACAAAACTGCCTATTGCCTGACCCTCACCGGGTACGGAGGCCTTACAGGCTCAGCCGGCGGGTTCTTTTCCAGCTCCTTCAAAGCCACCTCGATGGCCTTCTCAAGCTGTGGATCTTTCCCGCTGATGACATCGGCGGGCCATTGTTCCACTTCAATGTCGGGAGCCACACCAACATTCTCAACAACAAATCCGTCTTCCGTCCAGATAGCCAGGTTGGGGGCCGTAACCATTCCTCCGTCCATCAGCTCGGGGAATCCGAGGGTTCCAACCAGGCCGCCCCATGTTCGTTTGCCTACGAGGGTACCCACCCCGAACTTCCGGAACATCCAGGGAAGCATGTCTCCGCCTGACCCTGCGGTCTCATCGATAATCATCACCTTTGGTCCCTGTATTGAGGCACTGGGTGTCTTGAGATCATTGCCATAGCGCATGTTCCAGTATGACTGCACCGGGCGACGGAGCAGGTCTATGTAATAATCTGCAATGAGGCCGCCGCCGTTGAAACGTTCGTCAATGATGATTGCCTTCCTGTTGGCCTGGGGGAAGAAGTATCTCTTGAAGTACTCATGACCCTGGCCGGAGGTATTTGGAACATACACGTATGCCACCTTCCCGTCAGTGGCCTCAGTCACCTTTTTCAGGTTACCCTCAACCCAGTCACGGTTTCTCAGGCTCAGCTCATTGCCGATGGGTACCACCCTGATGACCCTTGATCCGTTATAGTCCGGGTT
>SBFZ01000274.1 GCA_006227095.1 Bacteroidota bacterium
AACGTCTTCAGGCCGCTGATGCAGGAAATAGCCGATGCGGGAGGAATAACCCCCATGCTCAAGTTCAACAACGGGCTCAGAAGCGGTGTATACATCTACAACGGAATACTTACCAACGAGGCGCTGGGCCAGAAATTCGGCATTCTTTCAAAGGATATTAATCTGCTGCTGGCAGCATTCTGATCAGCCTGCAGGCTATAGCCAGGTAAGGACAGCCTCCCGGCCCGACTGGCAGATATTTGCATTGCGGCCCAGGTAAATGGCACGGTTATCACCTATGTGCCCTGCCGGGAAGTTGAACAGCACCGGGTACCCATATCCTCCCACTACATTCATTACCACCTCCTCAACGGTCTGGTTAAAGACATGCTCACCCTCGGTGATCTTCTCCATCCCTCCCACAACCAGTGCCGAGAGGTTCTTGAGGAGACCTGCCATCCGCATTGAGACAAGCATCCGGTCAAGATGGTAAAAGTGCTCGCCGATCTCCTCGATAAAGAGAATTGACCCTTCCGTGTCAGGCTGTGCCGGAGTACCGTTAAGACTGTATATCAGGGAAATATTACCTCCCGTAATCCGGCCTGAAACCTCCAGCGAAGCCTCTGCCGGAGTGTTCCACCTTACCGGTTCAGCCTCGCCGCGCAGGGCCCTGACCATGGAGTCATAGCATACTGGCAGATAATCGGGATTGGAATAATTCAGCGGCATCTCGGCATGAAGCGAGGCAATGCCGCAGACATTATTCAGCCACATGTGAAGAGAGGTGATGTCACTGTACCCTGCATACCATTTGGGGTGTCTCTTCAGCGCCGAAAAGTCGATGCGGTCAACGATCCTGGTCATCCCATACCCTCCGCGTGAACAGAGGACCGCCTTTACCTCCGGATCATCGGTAGCCTTCTGTATATCCAGCAGCCTGTCATCGTCTGTGCCGGCAAACGGGCCGCTCCTGGAAAACAGATGTTCTCCCAGGGTCACACGGAAGCCTGACGCTTCAAGCATCAGCACAGCCTTGTGTACAACCTCCTCCTCAATATGGCTTGCAGGAGTGATTATCTCAATACGGTCTCCCTCCCTCAGGTAAGGAGGCATTATAAGTGATTTCATTCGCCTCTGTTTTTTCAGATGAATCAGCCTTATCCGCCATAATCAGGTCTCCCGGTGAACTCTGGCGGGTTTCATTCTGATTTGAAAACTGTGACCGTATCAAAAATAGTCATTTCATGAGAGAAACCGGGCAGCTTTGTCAAACAGCCTGCCGAAAGTGCGGTCGGCGGCATCAGCCTTCTCCCCGGACAGGAGAGGGAAGGGTGATTCATGAGAACAGGGATATCCCGGATCCCACTCTTCCACATCGGCTCCTGAGAGTGTCTCCCTCACCGCTTCCGGAGGAATGACCGTGTCGCCGGCAAGAGTAACTGCCTTAAGCCTTTCCCCGTAGCGACTGAATGGTCTTCCGCGGAGATCTCTCAGCCGCTGGAGTGATGTCATCGCATAAAAGGCTTCCCCTTCCGGAGTGTCATTCATAAGCCTCAGCAGCCTCTCTCCGTTGCCGTTCATCGCCCCGGAGGGCCATCCTACATAGAATGAGAGGAGCATCTCAAATGCGCGGCTGTCCATTATCAGCTTTGAAGTACCGTTCATCCTGTTGAAGGCGCTTCCGCCGCAGAACAGCATGACCCGGCTGTCATCAGGCAGAGGCGATGGCTCAGAGAGCAGCATCACCTGAGTCACGAGGGCCCCGATCGAATAGGCAAAGATATCCACCGGACCTCCGGCAGCAATTCCCGGCAGCATTCCATCCCTTAGCGAACCGATGAGTTTCTTCAGGTCACCAATCGTCTGGTATCCCGACAGCATGAACCGTTGCGGTGAGACAGTCATGCGAGTGCTTAATGCCACATTTACAAAGGTCGACTGCCTTGCATCAGGCAGCTGCGAGGTGCGGGCTGATACCAGCGGCATCATGACATGCCTGTCTATCCAGCTTCGCGGCGAGCGGTTCATATGGTATGCCAGCGGGAAAAGCACCACCGGCCTTCCGGTATCGGCAGTAAGCCTGACTGCCCACTGTATATACTTGTTCCAGCTCCTCTCATTCAGCCCGTGAAGAAGGATGATGGCACCCCGGCTGCCCTTACTGCCGCCGAATGATGATCCACCGGCAGCGCTGAGCCTGCCCCCTGCTGATTCCGGCTTGCATCCTGCAGGTGTCATTATATAATAGCTGAACTCCCTGTTGCTCTCTTCAACCTCCTTTGACCGGAAGAGAGAACGGAAAAGACCCGGCACCTCCTTTCCGTCAGGCAGTGAGCTGGCAGCAGCTGAACGGAACCGCCGGGTGGTGAGGGTCACCCCGGTCCCCGGAATGACCCCCTCAGTCATCCCGCCCCTGAAGTGAAGGGCAAGTTCTCTCTCTGTTTCCGTATAACCCATGACCTCTTTTTGCGGCAAAAGAAATACTTGACGCATGAGCTTCCAAAAAAGAGGTGTCTGCTGCCCTGCCACGGGCCGGAACTCCCCCTGGAGGGGTGAAATTGCCTATCGAGGGGTGAAAAATCCGGCACTTCTGCTGCCTGATAATCGACATCAGAGATAAGAAAGCTTCCCCCTGGTTAAGTTAACGGCACATATTCAGCCTTGGAATCCGTAAGAAAGTTGAGATAACCCCATCAGGTGTGAATTTACCGGCGATTCTTCTGCCACTGAACCGGCATGCATGCTGATAAACCCGCCGGAGTTTTAATTGAGGCACCTTTCTTTCCGATAATCCGGCAGGTCGGCAAAAGTGTTAAATTTGCACGGGTAACTGATCCGATGAATATAGACCTGAACAAAAAGCTGCCGTTATATCTTACGGAAAAGAGGAATATCGTTACCACGATCTTCTTCACGGCAGGCTTTGCCCTTCTCTTCCTGAACCTGTACACCCCGTTCGGTGTGGCAACGTGGTTTGAGGCATCAAGGATCACCCTCCTCCTCTATGCCAGCGGGGTTATACTGGCAGGCATGCTGGTTGTGGCCAT
>SBFZ01000402.1 GCA_006227095.1 Bacteroidota bacterium
TCTGCCCCGTTCCCGGTTCCCGAAACAGCCGCACCGGTGATCATGTCAACAAAATGCCTGAGAAGGATGATGGCCAGAAGTGGCAGCATTGCCCTAATTATCAGTATGATAACACTGAGAAAGGTCTCTTTCCGGGAGCTCTCCGCCAGGATTTTCAGGAATCGTCGTGTGTTGTTCTCTCCTGATTGCATCGACAAGTGATATACACAAAGATAACAAGAAGTAACCTACCTCAGGGCGCAGGTTGTTCATTATAAAAGCGACAATAACATTGCCTGTAAAATGAGTTTTCTTACTTTTGCAACATTTCGATCTTCTGTCAGTTATATAAGTAATACTATTGTGGTGATTTTGAGGGATGAAAACATCTTTAGACCGGGGGCTTAACATGAAAAAAACTATTCTCATTTCAGTCCTTGCCATCATGCATTTATTACCGGCCACAGCTCAGTTGCTGGGTG
Source organism: Bacteroidota bacterium (assembly GCA_006227095.1). Classification (GTDB taxonomy): domain Bacteria; phylum Bacteroidota; class Bacteroidia; order Bacteroidales; family VadinHA17; genus SR-FBR-E99. The sequence goes on from SBFZ01000402.1 coordinate 462, forward strand.
ATGGCAGTATGGCCAATCCCTACAGGGGCACACTGGCCGGTGATTTCACAATATCCGGGACAAAATATTTCAGTGGCAACATAGTGGTAGACAATGAGCGACTTACGCTTGCCGCCGGAACAAGACTCATATCAACCAGTATCAATGCCATAATTCTGGTTAACGGGACCGGACAGCTTGTTGCACAGGGGACATCATCAAACAGAATACTGATCACAGCCGACATTGACCTCGACGGAATCAACGGTGAGCCGACGGATACATGGGGGAATATCACAATTCTGTCATCAGGCACCAGCACAATAAGTTACTGTACCATTGAGAACGGCCGCAGGCTGTCAGCCAAGATAGGCTATTACGGCGGCGGGCTCAACCTCGGAACCTCAACCGTCACCGTTTCAAATTCAACCATAAGAAACTGTATCGCAGGATACGGCGGGGGGATAAGCATTGCAGGATCATCAACACCCACCATCACCAGGTGTATTGTAACAGGCAATACAGCCAATGAGCAGGGAGGAGCAATATATGTCGCCGGAGGCTCTTCACCCGTCCTCTCAAACAACCTCATCTACAATAACAACTCTCTTTCAGCGGTAAGGAGAGGCGGTTCCATTGCTTCAAACGCCAGTTCACCGCAGATTGTCAATACAGTTATAGCGTACAGCAATTCACCCGCGGCAGACGGCAAATCAGTCTACCTTGAGAACTCCCCCGGTGCAAGGGTCATCAACAGTGTGATCTGGGGCGGATCAGACCATATCGGACTTTCCGGAACACCCTCATCGGTAATTAATTACTGTGCCATCGAGGGAGTCTCACTGGCAGGTTGCCTTAACCTTAACAGCAGCAATACAGCACCGGACGGACCCAACTTCACCAATCCAACAGGTGGTGACTTCACAATCGGGTTTATATCACCTTGCCGCGACAACGGGACTGCCAGCTACCCGGGTGTCACCGTACCAGCAACCGACTATGCAGGAGCACAACGAATCGGCCCGACAGACATAGGCGCCTATGAGGTAAGGTACAGCAGGTGGCTGGGGGCATCAACCGACTGGAACCGTCCCCTTGCCTGGGAAAAGGGAGTTATCCCGGGAACAACCAATATCATCATCCCGTCAGGACTTTCGAATTATCCCACACTGTCTCCAGGGCCTTCCTTTACACTGGGTTCAGGACTTACAATGAATGTTGAGCCCGGAGCAAGGGTCACCTTCGCTTCCCTTACTAACAATGGCACAATAAACCTCCATTCAAATGCCTCGGCCATTTCCTCAATGATCGCAGGCAGTTATTCAGGCAGTGCCGGAAATATAAACATTGACCACTTCCTGACTGGAGAAGATTCAGACTATGGCTTATGGCATTATATCGCCTCTCCTGCTACCGTATCAAAAACCGTATTTACTGACATTGAACCGTATAACCTTCTGCGTTACGACGAATCCAAAGTCCTCACCGAGACTGTTGAGGGATGGCAGTGGCATGACGGATATGCCGGCACCACAGGATTCAGTAATCTGACAGCAAAGGAGGGTTATGACGTCAGCGTTCTTGCAGACACCACCATGACCTACAGGAACCTGAAGGCAATCACAACATCCATTGGAAGGATAGATCTTCCTTTCAGCGGCTCGGGCGGTGATACAACAATCTACGGTTATTCTCTCCTTGGCAACTCACTTACCTGCGGCATCAACTGGGACCGTGTGACATACTCGCATGACCATACCATTCTGAGGCATGCCTATTACATCACCACTGCGACAGGAGAGGAGGCATCTTATATCAACGGCGTGGGAACCAATGGCGCCACAGCACATATTGCTCCGTTCCAGGGATTCTTTGTACGGACACGGGGAACAGGGACATATATCACCATCCCTGACAATGCGCGCGAACATAATGCCGCACCCAGGTTCAAGTCAACAGAACAGATACCCCTTGTCAGACTGACTCTCTCTTCAGCCGGAAGGCATGATGAGACGGTTGTCAGGCTTGACCCGGAAGCAACTGATGGTTTCGACGGTCAGTTTGACGCCGGAAAAATGTCTGGCCCGGTTGTGGGCAGGGTTAAGATATGGTCTGCCCTGAAAGGGGAGAAATATTCGATCAATACCATCCCCTGGCCGGAAAACAAGACATCAGTTCCTCTTACTCTTATCATACCTGATGCTGGCACGGTTAAAATCACCGCCAGCCAGCTGCAGGCCCTCGGCAACAGCAGGGTATTCCTGGCTGACAATCTCACCGGCAGCCGGACAGACCTGCTGCTGACCAGTGAATACTCCTTCCCGGCTGATTCAGGAACCATAACCGGCCGTTTCTTTCTTGAGATAATTCCGGCAACAACAAAGTCCGCGGCTGCCTCAAGAGGAATCAGTCAGGAAGCAACGGAGGAAAGCTTACTCAAGATATGGTCAGCATCGGGCAGAATATGTATCCTGCCGCAGGGAACAGGATGGGACGGGACTAAAGGCAATGTGAGGATCTTCGATATAACCGGAAGAACTATACTTGCTTCAGACAATGAACGGTTTAACTCCGGCGTAGAGAT
>SBFZ01000086.1 GCA_006227095.1 Bacteroidota bacterium
TGGCCGCAATTACTGTTGCAGGTCAGGACAGCTATGAGAATATCCTCAGGGCTGTAAGCCTTGCTGACAGGGGAGAAGCGGAGGAGGCAGCAGCCATACTGGGAGGAATGAAGGAAGTTGACAATGATCTGTCACTCCTGCTTCTCAGGGGCAACATCTGCCTGAAGGCATCAATGGTAAGGGAAGCGAAGTCCGATTTCATGAAGGCGGAGAGTCTCAGCCAGGGAGCAGGTTTATACGGCCTGGCTAAGTGCGCAGCTGCCACCGGTGATGCAGCAACTGCCGTTTCACTCCTGGAAGCTCACCTTAAGTCTTCGCTTCGGAAAAGCGAACCGGAAATCATGCTTGACAGGGCATTCGGCACCATCTCATCTGCGCCTGAATGGAGAAATCTCTGGAAGAGGGACTGGTACAAAGTTTACGAAAGAAAAAGCTGGGAGATAGACCATTACCTAAAGTCGGGTCGTACTGACCTTGCAGAAACCGGGTATTCCGAGCTGTCATCCCTCTACCCTGAGCTGGCAGTGACAAGGTACAGCCAGGCCCGCATAATGATGAGCAACGGGCGGTATCGTGAGGCAGCCGCAATATTGGCTGATATTACCACAGGTGGCGATGTTCCTGCCGGATGGATATATGCCCTGGCTGAAGCAAGGGAAGGTGAGGGTAACCATTATGCAGCTGCAATGGCATATGGACGGCTGATAAATGAGCGGTATCCGGACCCCTCTTTGTTGCTGAAAAGAGCGCAGGTGCTTCTGAAATCCGGTGACAGGGATGCTGCCAAAAAGGATATGCAGAGATATGTTTCAATTGATCCTGACAACACGGAAGCACTTGGGCTGATCGGGAGGACATATGCAGAAGAGGGTGCAATCTATGAGGCATTGCCCTACCTTAATGACAATGTTGAAAAGCATCCCGGTGAAGCCTCGGCTTTCAGGCTCAGGGGTGATGCCTGGCTTGCTGCCCGCACCTATGACAGGGCTGCGGAAGACTATACGATGAGCCTTGATCTTGATCCTGATAACGGGATGGTTAACTTTAACCTGGGACTGGCCCTCATTAAAAGCGGAAAGTCTGAAGACGCATGTCATTACCTCCGCAGGGCAAGGAGCCTGGGGGTGAGAGAGGCTACAGATTACCTGGCCAGGTACTGCATCAGGTAAAAGCAGAAGAGGCTGTCACAGACCGGCAGCCTCCCGTCGTTCAGGCTGTCACAGACCGGCAGCCCCCGTGATTCAGGCTGTCACAGGCCGGCAGCCCCCCGTTGTTCAGGCTGTCACAGGCCGGCAGCCCCCGTTGTTCAGGCTGTCACAGACCGGCAGCCCCCGTTGTCAATGTTGTCAGGATACTCCTGACTGTCATCTCACATTTTTCGCTATCCTGTCATACAGGTCCTTCGGCTTGAACGGCTTCAGCACGTAGTCATTGATGGCAAGGTTCTCTATCTTGTCATGGGCTTCTGACATCACAGCAGCAGTCAGTGCCACAATCGGTATCTGGCTGATATTCCTGTCAGGTGAGCTCCTGATCAGCCTGGTTGCCTCAATGCCGTCCATCACCGGCATATGAAGATCCATAAGGATAAGATCAAATTCCTGCCGCTTGATCTCTTCAAGGGCAAGGGCCCCGTTCTCAACGTGGGTTACCTTTACACCCCAGCTCTCAAGGAACTTGTTGGCGACAAAAAAGTTTATCTTGTTGTCTTCGGCAACAAGAATCCTCTTCCCGGCCAGCTCCTTCATGCTGTCAGACGCTCCTGAGCGTTCGGCAGCCTTGGGTTCGGTTGCAGGTACGGTATACTCAATTGAGAAGGTGAACTCTGAACCCCTGTCAGGTTCACTGCTGACACCTATAGTGCCACCCTGCAGGTCTATCAGTCGCTTGCAGATGGCCAGTCCAAGTCCTGTGCCCCCGTATTTGCGTGTGGTGTCGGCCGATGCCTGTGCATAACTCTCGAATATCTCTTCGAGTTTTTCCGGGGCAATCCCGATGCCGGTATCCGCAACCGAAAACTCCACCAGAGCCTTCCCTTCCTGCTTCTCACGAACAGAGGCTTTCAGTGTTATGCCTCCCCTCGACGTGAATTTCATAGCATTGGAAAGCAGGTTGGATAGTATCTGGTTTAGCCTAATCGGGTCACCTATAAGGGTTACAGGCAGGTCAGGACTCTTCTCAAGCGCAAAATAGATCCCCTTCTCCTGGGCACGGTGACTGTATGATCTCCTGATGTCTTCAAGCATGCTGGCGAGGTCAAACTCGGTCTTCTCAAAGACTATCTTCCCGGCCTCCATCTTGTTGTAATCCAGAATGTCATTCACCAGGGAGAGGAGATGGTTTGCTGAAAACCTCAGTGTATTGATATAGTCCATCTGGTCTTCTCTCGGGTCACTCTGATAGAGCAGGTTTGTTATGCCTATTACCTCGTTGAGCGGCGTTCGTATCTCATGACTCATTGTAGACATGAATTGCTGCTTTGAGAAGGCTGCTTCCTCGGCTCTCTTCCGGGCCGTTATGAGGTTGTCAAGCATCCTCCGGCGCTGCAGCGTGAGAACTATCTGGTTGGCAATGAATTCAAAGACCTGCAGGTCATCATTGTTGAAGGCATCAATCGACTTATAGTCCTGAAGGCAGATGGCTCCTATAACCTCATCATCCATCCTGAGAGGTACTCCCATCCAGATCTTGCAAGGTGAACCTACCAGGCTGATGGCTCCGGTTTTCTCTATCTTCAGTATGTCATTTTCATCAAGCAGTACAGCCTTGTTGTTCCTTATCACCCAGCCGGTAAGGGTGTTCTTCGCTGCTGTCTCCTGGAAGTGGTCACGTTCATCGGCAAAGAAGGGGAAGGTAAGGGTATCCTTATCACGGTTGTAGAGAGCGATGAAAAAGTTGTTCACGTTCCACAGCTTGCCAATCTCCCTGACGATGGTAGGATAGATGTCGAAAATATCCGAATCCTGCAGTGCCACTGTTGAGATATTGTACTGTATCTCCTGCATCAGCCTGCTTTTGATCTCCCGTGTAATATCACGGTAGATTCCCAGGAAGGCAATGGTTTGATCATTTGAAATGACTGAAGATGCAATGAGTGATACATTAATCCTGTTGCCGTGCCTGTCCTTCCTTATGGTCTCCAGGTACCCGGTACCGGTTGCAAGGGCTGTCTCGTCAATCTTCACTGCCTCTTCGCGAAGCTCATCAGGCACAACCAGGTCATCTATCATCCTGTTCATGGCCTCGTCAGCCTCATAACCGAAGAGTTGCGTAAAGCCCTGGTTTATCCGCATAATGCGCCCGTCAAAATCTGTGAGCACGATTGCCTCGGGAGCGGCATCAATCAGATGCTCAAGCAGGGCCTTTTCATTTGAAAGTTTCTGTTCGTACTCCTTATGCTTGCTCACATCCGTCAGCACGCACCTGTACCCGGCTACCCTGTTCCTGATGATGATGGGTCCGGCATGGAACAATACCGAGACTTTACGGTTCAGTTTGTTGCTGAGTACATATTCGTCGAAGGTAATCTGCCCCGGACGGGTCAGTCCTGACAACTCCCTCATGAGCCTGTCAAGGTCATCAGGAAGGAAAAGTGATGAGAGGGTAACACCCTTTGCAAGGTCATTGTTGTCAAACCCCAGCGTCATCATTCCCTGGGTATTCATGAAAGTTACATGTCCCTGGGTGTCAACCTCCATGATCATTTCAGGGAGCAACTCGGCAAAGGTTTCAAATACGATACCCTGTTTAAGTATTTCGCTCTCCCTTTCCTTCTGGGCTTTGCCTGCTTCCCAGGTGATCAGTATGTCTCCCGTTGAGAGTAGTAATCCTATATAAAATCCTGATTCGTCAGTACCATCAGGTGAGACTGGTATCTTGTAGGGCCGGCGTGTGGTTTCAAGGTTATCGAGCAGGCTGAGGAATGCTTCGTTTTTCCCGAAGGGGGTCTCTCCAATCTCCTTGCCGAGGAGATCCTTCCTGTCAAGCTGTTCAACATCTTCGGCCCTGTAGTTGAAGTCGACTATAAAGTGCCTTGTCTCTCCTTCACGCCGCAGTATGACAGCGTAACTGCTCATTGAATCAAAGATTTCCCTCAGGATCTTCTCTGATTCGGCCCTGGCAAAGCCCCCGTTCAGCGCGCTGATATCATTGTAATAGGTGATGAGGTATATCTCTTCGCCAAGGAAGAAGGTCCGGGCACTGAAAAGAAAGGTGCGCTCCTCACCAGACCGCATGCGCAGCTTTATCTCGAGGTCAGTCACCCGCTTGAGCCTGGACAGAAGCCTCATGTATTTACGGCTCTGGATGAGATCTACGTATAGCTGGATGTCATCCGATGTTTTACCGATGATATCTTCTTTCCTGTAACCGGTGGTTTCAAGGAATGCCTGGTTAACCTCTATGTATTTCTGTGTTTCGAGGTTACTGAGGGTAATGAGCTGGTTGGTGCTGTTGAAAGCCAGCTCTGGTATGTCTGCGAGATGTTTCAGAGAAGTCAGGTATTCCGGTGAGTTTTCCGGCTCATTGACTGGCTCTTTTCTCTTTTCCATCAGGATGCCTGTTGTGTACATTTAACTGGGATAGCGGTCCGGTTGATTGAAAACAGCAATAACTGCATCAATTATAACGGAGCTTCCCGTCAACTTATTTTCCCGTTGTTCTTTGCATACCATGCGCACCATGGCCTGAGGCCGCATGACAGGCAATCAGGCTTGCGTGCAGTGCATACATAGCGCCCGTGAAGAAGAAGCCAGTGATGCGCCATTGGCCTGACAGCCTCAGGTATCTCACGTGTCAGCCTCAGCTCCACATCCAGCGGATTCTTTGCCCCGGGAGTAAGCCCCAGCCGCCGGGACACCCGGAAGACATGAGTGTCAACGGCAATAACCGGACTCTTCCATACTACTGAGGCAATAACGTTTGCTGTCTTTCTTCCAACACCCGGCAGCAATGTAAGCTCCTCCCGCGATGACGGTACAACCCCGTTGAAACGGGTCATTATCATCTCTGCCATCCCCTTCAGATGCCTGGCCTTATTGTTCGGATAGGAACAGCTTCTTATCAGCCCGAATATCTCTTCGGTGGTTGCACGGGACATCGAGGCTGCATCAGGATACCGTTCGAACAGCGGGGGAGTGATCATGTTCACCCTTTTGTCAGTGCACTGAGCGGAGAGGATAACCGCCACAATCAGCTGAAACGGATCACTGTAAAGCAGCTCTGTCTCAGCTACCGGCATGTTCTCCCCAAACCATTTCAGAATCTCCCTGTACCTCTCACTGATCTTCACTGTCAACCTCGTTTTTTACGGTATGAATGTACAATTTTTTATTTTTTGCCCATAATATGTATCACTATGTGAATAATATCATGGTAATTGACGGTTCTCTTTGCTATTTTGTGCCGGAATGAAACGTATCAGGATAAATACCCCGGAAGGAAAGTCGATTCTGCTGATGGGCGGTACCGTCAGGGATATTTTACCCCTTCTTCCACGGAAAGGCCTGTTCATAATCACTGACACAAATGTCAGAAAGATTTATGGAAGTATCTTTCCTCCGGGTGAGGTCCTGGCTATTGAACCGGGAGAGAAAAGCAAGACCCTTGCAGTGGCAGGAGAGCTGTGCCGGCAGATGCTTGAGGCCGGTGCTGACCGCACCTCGTTCGTCCTCGGGTTTGGCGGCGGAGTAGTATGCGATGTGGCAGGCCTTGTAGCCTCAATCTATATGAGGGGAGTCAGGCATGCCTTCATATCAACCACTCTCCTTTCACAGGTCGATGCCAGCATTGGAGGCAAGACCGGAGTCAACCTCGGCGAATACAAGAACATTCTGGGTACATTCCGTCAGCCGGAGTTTGTACTGTGTGATCATGAAATGCTGAGTACCCTTTCTGATGAAGAGTTCAGGTCTGGTCTGGGTGAACTTCTGAAGCACGGCGCAATAAGAGACAGGAATCTTTTCTTTGACGTCGCGGCTGCAGCAGACAGGCTCTCCTCAAGGGACCCCCGGATCCTCGGGGATTTCATAATGAGGGCAGTAAGGATCAAGGCAGGAGTGGTGAAACGTGATCCGCTGGAGAAAGGACTGAGAAGAATCCTCAATTTCGGACATACCTTCGGTCATGTGCTGGAGACCCACTATAAAATTCCTCACGGAATGGCAGTGGCCCAGGGAATGATAATTGCAGCAGAGTTGTCTGTATGGAAGGGGGAGATGCCTCACTCCGAACTCAGACTTCTGCAGGTGACAATGGAAAAGACCGGGCTGCTGACAGACTACCGGTTGCCTGCCGGTGTTGTGAACATGATGGCGAAAGACAAGAAGAGCGAAGCAGGATCATTGAATTTTGTGCTCCTCAGAATGGTCGGAAAGGCTATTGTCAGGAAGATACCGGTCACCGAACTCCAGGCTTTTGTCAGCTATTACAATGAGAAACAGGACTCAGGTTAATCTATTTACAAAGGGAAGATGAATACAGTAGGAACCATATTCAGGGTATCGATATTCGGTGAATCCCACGGACCGGCAGTGGGGGTGGTAATTGACGGATGTCCTGCCGGTCTTCCATTCTGGCGGGAGGAACTGATGGCTGACCTGTCAAGAAGAAAGGGATTGTTGCCAGGTACTACCCCCAGACGGGAGAGTGACGAACCGGAAGTGCTTTCGGGCATCATTAACGACTATACCACAGGGGCTCCCCTGGTGCTCTGTACACGCAACAGTGATTTCCGTCCCGGTGACTATGAACAGTTCAGCAGTATTCCCAGGCCGGGGCATGCTGATTTCACCGCAGGGTACAAGTACAAGGGTTTCAGTGACATGCGCGGCGGTGGCCATTTCTCCGGCCGTCTTACATGGGGAATGGTTACGGCAGGTTACTTTGCCAGGAAGATACTTTCTCCGGCTATCATCACGGCTACACTCGTGGAGGCAGGAGGGGAGAAGGATATAAATGCGGCAATTGCCAAAGCCACGGAAACAAATGATACCGTAGGAGGTGTGGTAGAGTGCATTGTCCAGAATGTTCCGAGGGGGATCGGTGAGCCATCATACCTGTCAGTGGAGGCTGCACTGGGGATGATAGCCTTTGGCATACCTGCTGTCAACGGAGTGGAGTTCGGGGCAGGATTTGCATCTTCAAGAAGTTATGGTTCACAGCACAATGATCCGTTTGTTGATGCAAGGGGAAAAACCTCGACAAACAACGCCGGCGGCATCAATGGCGGTATCACCAACGGAAATGACCTCATCATGAGAGTCTCCGTCAAACCGGCAGCAAGCACCGGGGTGCCTCAGAAAACATTTGATACGGAGAAGGGAGAAATGGCCGAGATTGAGATAAAGGGAAGACATGATGCCTGTATCGCCAGGCGCATCCCGGTTATCCTGGAATCAGCTGTTGCCATTGGTCTTGCTGACCTCCTGATGATGGACAGGGCAATAAACGGAGTAAGGGAGAGGTAACAAAACTCAGACTGTGACGAAAAGGATCCGACGGGTTTGGGTTGTTACCCGGTAGCGGTCATCAATCCTGTATCCCATTACCCACATAATCTCATCTCCTGAAAGGAGAAGGAGCACCTTCTCCTTCTCCGATACAGGTATCTTCATGTCAATCAGGAAATCACTTATTTTCTTCATCTGCTTCATTCCCAGAGGCATAAACCTGTCTCCCGGCTCCCAGTGACGAACGGTGACGGGGAATGTCACCCTGTCAAGATCAATTGCGGCTGTCAGGGGAATAACCGGCAAAGGTTCGTCACTCCTTTCTTCAATACTGATATCGCTGAACAGACCGGAGATGCGCATTTCGTCTATCGAGCCAAAGCTGTAATCATCCGGTGTCTCATCTCTCCTGGGGGTGATGATAATACGCCCCCTGTCATTGAGCAACCGGTGAGTTGCAGTATAGAGTGACCTGCCTGTGTCTGAATGCAGCAGTGAGATTACCTCCCCGGTCTGCCTGGGCGAGATGCCATAGGGCCGGAAGAGCTCAAAGATGTGGGGTTCCTGCGGAGTGAGGGCAATGAGACTCTTTATGTCAGCCTCTGTCGTATCATCAATACTTCTGAAGAGCTCACTGCTCAGTCCTGAAATGTATGTCTCAAGTATGGCAGATGATGAAGCAAGGTGCCTCATTGTGTCGGTAATGGCATTTACAGCACCCGGGTTTACCTTCTCCATCTCAGGTATCACCATATGCCTTATCCTGTTCCTGGTATATTTGACCTGTCTGTTGGAGCTGTCTTCCCTGTAACCAATACCGTATTCGGCGGCAAACGCTGCAATCTCAGCCCTGGTGGCGAAGAGCAGAGGCCTGATAACGTCTCCGGTATGCGGACTCATTCCTGTAAGTCCGCTGAGCCCCGTACCCCTCATCATGTTTATCAGGAAGGTCTCGGCATTGTCATTGAGATTGTGAGCCACAGCCACTGAGTCAAATCCTTCTTTCTGAATCAGCGACCTGAACCAGTCGTACCTGAGTTCGCGTGCAGCCATCTGAACAGAGATCCGGTGTGAACCGGCATAGGCGAGTGTATCAAACCTCGTGCTGTAAAATGGAATATTGT
>SBFZ01000299.1 GCA_006227095.1 Bacteroidota bacterium
TCAGACACCCCTCTCGGGACAAATGGCACTGACAATCTTTTCCTGAAGGAACGTTTTAATCTGACCCTCAGAATGATAGCCATTACCAGGATCATCATGAAGGATATCAATATAGTTGCCTCAACTGCCATGCAGACTATTGATCCGGCCGGAAGGGAGAAGGCTATTTCATGCGGAGCCAACGTGGTGATGCCCAACCTCACCCCTGAGAGATACAGGGAAGGTTACCGGATATATGAGGGCAAACCGGGTTACAGGGAGGTGAATGAGTCCAATGTCAGTGGCCTCAATTTCGACCTGATTCCGGGAATCAGCCTTGTACTTGGAACATGGGGCGACACACCCCACTACGGCAGGCGGCTGACCAAAATATGATTATGCTGCAGAACAAGCTGCGGGGTTAACAACCAATTACCTTTTTTGCGAAATTGCTTCCGTTCTCAAACCTAAACTATGAAAAGAATTCTCCTTTCTGCTGTTGTCATGTTTTTATCATTGGCAGCATTCTGTCAGTCCGGCCCCTTTCCGGGTCAGTCCAGCCTGTCTTATGTTTATCCCGGCGACGGTTCGCATGAGGGTACCCTGTCTTACGGTAATTCAGGCCCGGGCAGATCAGGCGTTACCGGCGACAAAGCCGAACTTGGATATTTTCTGCCGGCAGGCATGAAATACAACCCTGAGATACCTGTACCATCAGCATCCATTGGTCATGAGGTGGGTGAATGGCATGTCACCCATGACAAACTGGTGGGTTACATGAAACTTCTTGCCGCCGTATCCGGGAGGGCCACCTGGGAAGACTATGGCAAAAGCTGGGAAGGGAGACAGCTGGGGCAGCTGATCATCACCTCAGAGAAGAACATGGCCCGTATTGAGGAGATAAGGGAGCAACACCTCAGGCTGTCAGATCCGGCAGTGTCGGCAGGAATGAACACAGCTGACATGCCGCTGATAATAAAACTGGGATATGGCGTACACGGAAATGAATCAAGCGCCCAGAATGCATCACTGCTGACAGCATACCATCTGGTAGCGGCGCAGGGTCCGGAAATTGATGAGATACTTGACAATTGTGTCATCCTGGTTGATCCGTCGCTGAATCCTGACGGTCTGCAGCGTCATTCGACCTGGGTTAATATGCACAGGGGAATGACCCTTGCCACCGATCCGGCAGGACGTGAGTTCAACGAGGCATGGCCCGGGGGGCGCACCAACCATTACTGGTTTGACCTTAACCGCGATTATCTCATGCTCCAGCATCCGGAGACCGTAGGAAGAGTTGAAGCCTTCCATCGCTGGAGACCAAACATCAATACTGACCATCATGAGATGGGAGCCAATGCCACATTCTTCTTCCAGCCTGGTGTACAATCACGGAACAACCCCGTTGTGCCTGCTGACAACCAGACACTTACTGCCGAGATAGGCAATTACCACGCGAAGTTTCTTGACTCAATAGGCAGCCTGTATTACACTGAGGAGAGCTTTGACGACTACTACCTGGGAAAAGGCTCCTCCTATCCCGATGCCCACGGATCAATAGGGATTCTTTTTGAACAGGCAGGCACGAAGGGTCACCTGCGGGAGGTTCCGGGAGGTCTTCTCGCGTTTCCCTTTACAATAAGAAACCAGTTCACTGTTTCTCTCTCAACCATCAGGGCAGGACTCAACATGAGGGTTAAGCTGCTCAACATGCAGCGTGATTTCTATCTCACAGCGCTGAAGGAGGCTGATGCCGCACAGGTTAAGGGCTATCTGTTCTCGACGACTGATGACCGCGGGGCAGGTGCACGCTTCATCGAGAACCTTCTAAGGCATAAGATTGAGGTTTACAGGTGCGGCCGCCAGATCACCAAAGGGGGAGTCACATATGGTACTGCCGACAGTTATTTTGTTCCGGCAAGACAAAAGGAATACCGTTTCGTCAGAGCCTTGTTCGAAACCGTTAAAACATTCTCAGATACTGTTTTCTATGATATTTCCACCTGGGTTATGCCCATGGCTTTCAACCTTAGTTACACTCCGCTGGCGAGCACAGAGACGGCCGGGATGACCGGAGAACGGGTTACAGAGGTACCCTTTCCCGCCGGGACAGTTACCGGCACCGAAAAAGACTATGCCTGGCTCTTTGAATGGGGTGATACCTATTCTCCGAAAGCTCTTTACATGATACAGTCGGCAGGGCTGACAACCCGTGTTGCCACCTCGCCCTTCACCGCGGTAATGAATGACGGGAAGAAAAGGACCTTCGGTTACGGAACAATCATGGTACAACGGGGGGAAAATCCACTTGCCGCAGGTGAGATAACAAAAATTCTCCGGAAAGTGGCAGAGGAGTGTGGCATTGCATTCCAGGGTGTATCAACGGGGCTCACGCCGGCGGGAATTGACCTGGGCAGCAACGGCTTCACGGTGCTCTCCAGGCCTTCGGTAATGATGGTTATTGAGGATGGAACACCGGCCGATGATGCCGGTGAGATCTGGCATCTGCTGGATGTCCGGTACGGCATGCCGGTTACACTGGTCACGCCGTCAAGGTTAGCCTCGGCTTCACTCAGCAATTACAATGTGCTGATCATTGCGGGTAACCCTTCCATATCACCTGCAGCCGTTGACCGTATCCGCGACTGGTCGCGCACGGGAGGAACAATAATCGGATACAGGGGGGGTAACCGGTGGCTGTCCGCCAACAAGTTTGCGGAGATAAGCTATATTGAGAATGCATCCGGAGAAGGACAGGATCGTAATTATGCCTCAAGGTCTGTTGACCGGGCAATACAGACAGTGCCGGGCACAATCTTCAGGGCTGCTGTTGACATCACCCATCCGCTCTGTTACGGTTATACTAAGCCATACCTCCCTGTCTTCAAGACCGATGCATCAGCGGTAAAGGTTACAGGCAGCAGCTATAATACCCCGGTTAAATACACCTCTGACCCGTTGCTAAGCGGTTATTGTTCAAAGGAGAACATTCAAAGGATAGCAGGCAGTGCCATGGTGGCAGTTCCGCAGGG
>SBFZ01000405.1 GCA_006227095.1 Bacteroidota bacterium
TGAAGCTGAACATCAGCTTTGAACCTTCAGGGGCAAAGGGAGAGGATGAGACCGATGACTCCTTCAACAAGGGGGGATTCAGTTCAGATTCCTATATAACCGGCTATACAGACAGACCGGTGAACATGATCATCGTGACTGACTCCACCTTCCTGAAACACCTCGGACCACTTGTAAAGTGGAAAATGCTGAAAGGTATACGTTCAACCATAATCTGCAAGGGCCCCGGTCCTGCTGATACTGTCTACAAGGACCTCAAGACCAGGATTTCACAACTCTATTTCAACCTTGAGGAGCAGGGAAGTCCTGTCCACTACCTGCTTATCGCCGGTGACCCGTCGATCATACCAACATCAAGGGGCACAACCAATGTTTCAGATCTTTATTACGGTGAATTTGACGGCCAGGGAGACTATATTCCGGAGCTTTTCATCGGGAGGCTTCCGGCTGCTGATACCACGCAGCTTAAAGGGATGGTTAAAAAGATCATCGATTATGAGACCCTCCGGTACGGACCGGAAACTGATTTCTGGAAGAGGGCACTTGCCACTGCAGGCAATGCGCCGGGATTTGAACTTTACATGAACGGTCAGGTCTCCTACATTTACAATACATATCTGAAGCCTGACACTTCACTTAAGAGCATCCGATGGCTCTATCCGGATGCACCGCTGAAGGATGACTCACTTAAGATCATGTTCAACAAGGGGCTCAGCATCCTGAACTATACAGGGCACGGGGAGGCTACAGGGTTCAGTGATCCCCAGTTCAGGACCTCAATGACAGCTGAACTGACGAATGAGAATGAGTACCCCCTGATTATTGCAAATGCATGCCGCACAGCCCAGATAAATGTAGCAAATTGCTTCGGTACTGCTATGGTTGCCACACCCGGGAAAGGTTCGATCGGCTTTATAGGCTGTACCAACGACTCCTACTGGAGTGACGATTTTTTCTGGGCGGTAGGTCCGGGCACTCCGGGGCTTAATGTCACCTATGAGACTTCCGGCACAGGTGCCTTCGACAGACTGTTTCATACACACGGAGAGCCACCAGGAGACTGGTATTACACCATGGGGCAGATAAACTTTTCAGGAAACATGTCAGTTTCTGCAAGCACCAGCCCGAGAAAGAAATATTACTGGGAAACATACATCCTGCTGGGCGATCCGTCACTGTCTCCCCTGATAGGCAGGCCGGATACCTTTGATATAGAAATTCCTGACAGGGTTCCACACGAACTGACTGCACTCAGCTTTTTTGCGAAACCGTTTGCTTATGCGGCACTGTCAGACTTTGATACACTCTGGGATGCAGGTTTTGTAAGCCCCTCCGGGAATATCTCCCTGGCTATCCCCTCCGGTATAAAGGATTCATGCCTTCTGATTGTCACCGGACAGAATATGCAGCCTTATTTCAAGACGATACGTTTTGGAGATGTACCTGAACCATTCATTACCGTCAGCAGCACGGTTTTCGATGACGACGCCGGAAACGGCAACGGTGTACCCGATTACGGTGAAGCAATAAACCTGAAGGTAACATTGAAGAATATAGGCAAGGCAAGCACATCAAACCTTACAGCCCTGCTGTCAGTAGCATCAGGCATGATAACCGTGGAAACCGGCTCAGCAGACATAGGGATACTCCACCCGGGCGAATCAAAGACCATTACGGACAAATTCATCTTCAGGGTATCTGACAGCGTGGAGGACGGTGAACTGGCATCACTGCTTCTGAACCTGGAAGATACAGGAGAAACCTACCGGTTCGGAATTGACATGACTCTTCTTGCTCCATCACTGAAAATAATATCAGCCATTCATGATGACTCATCACTGGGCAATTCAAACTTCCTCCCTGACCCGGGAGAAAGGCTCCATCTGAAAATTAGGGTGAAAAATGAAGGTTCCTCTGCCGCTACAGGCAAGGTAACTATCACTCCGACAAGTCAATGGCTTACACTGGATGAGCCACAGCTATTGACTGATACCATCAGGCCGGGACAAGAGAAGTTACTCTTTTTTGATTCCCGGATATCTATCCTGGCCGGATCAGGAAGGGTGATACCATATGATGTAACCTTCACCTGCGGCAACTATGAAACCAAAGGCAGATGGTCTTTAAGTACCGGCAAGACCCGTGAGACATGGGAGTTCAACAGGTTCGACATATTCCCATGGATACTGAAGGGTGAATATCCATGGATCATAACCCCTTCAGCATCATATGAAAACATTAATTCTGCCAGGTCAGCCCCGATACCTGACAAGACCGAATCAGTTCTTGCAATCTATGTAAATAATCCTGTTGCTGATACCATCTCATTCTATGTACGGGTTTCATCGGAGCCTACCTACGACCAGCTGACATTCAGGGTAGACAGTGTTGTTGATATGCAGATATCAGGTGACACACCCTGGGCCCAGAGGAAGAAGGTCCTGAAACCGGGCGTTCACCTGCTTGAATGGGTATACTCAAAGGATGTCTCTCTCTCCGGAGGACTTGATGCTGCCTGGCTTGACCAGGTGACATTCCCGGATATTTCATTCCTGGAAGCAGACCTCCACATTGATTCAGTCTATGCACCTCCGGCATCAGCCTTGCTGAATGACGTTACCGTCAGGGGCAGGGTGATTAACTTCGGACGAACCGCCCTGACAAGCTTTCCTCTTGCATACAGGGTAAATGAAGGAGACCTGGTCAACGAGACCTTCTACAGGAAAATTGATCCGGGTGACACAGTTGACGTCGCCTTCACCCAGAAATGCAGCCTGCAAAAAGATATTCCGTACCGGATATATATTATCAGCCGTTTGCCAGAGGATGGTTACGCTGCCAATGATACTGCCTTCGTCTCGTTCGTCCTCTCCTCAGCAGGTCCGGAAATTACCGAAGACAGGACAATCATCCAGCCCAATCCGTTCAGGGAAAGCTTCGTGGTGGTATTGGATTACGACGGCAGCGGAACTGCTGATTTCGAACTTACAGATACAGGCGGGAGGAT
>SBFZ01000337.1 GCA_006227095.1 Bacteroidota bacterium
GACTTTGCAAAACGGGCTGAGAATGGATTTTCTTGAAAGAGTGGCATACAGTCTCCGTGAGCGGCATGGGGACGAGATGGAGAGACAGACGGTGGTGCTCCCCAGTCGCAGGGCAGGACTGTGGCTTGCCCGTGCACTTGCACAGCTGAATGATAAACCCTCATGGGCGCCTGCAATGCTCACCGTCAGCGACCTGTTCCGTTCCTTTACATCACTGACACCTGCCGATGGCGATACCCAGATCTTCGAGCTATGGAACGTTTACCGGAAGCATTTCGGTGAGGACATGAGCTTTGATGACTTCTGGCCCTGGGGTGAGGTGATAATCAATGACTTCAATGATATTGACCTCTACATGGCCGATGCCGCAAAGCTATACAGCAACATATCCGACCTGAAGGAGATTGATGACCGGTTCGGCGGCCTTACGGATGAGCAGGTTGAGATAATCCGCAGCTTCTGGAAGTCGTTCAACCCCGGAGAAGCCACAAGTGATGCCCGCTCAAGATTCAGGTCAGTCTGGCAGAAGCTGGGACAGCTCTTTGCGAATTACAGGGAGGCAATGCTGGAGCGCGGAATGGCCGGTGACGGCATGTTGTGCCGCGAGGTGGCTGAACAGGCACTCAATGGCACCCTGAAGGTGCCGGAAGGAAGACGTTGGCATATTGCCGGCCTCAATGCGCTCAACAACTGTGAGAAAACACTATTTGTCCACCTTAAGAAGCTGGGGGTGGCCGATTTCTACTGGGATGATGACCACTTCTTCATGGACGACCCGGAGCATAAGGCTTCGGTGTTCATCAGGGAGAACATACGCATCTTCGGAAACCGGGCAGGCAGCGGAGAAAGGGGCACACATGAACTGCCACGGGGTGAATGGCAGATAATAGACACCCCGTCTGACACCTCCCAGGCCGGGATGGTTGCGCAATTGCTGGAAAAGGAAGTTGTTGAAGAGGGTGAAGACCTGACATCCACTGCAATAATTCTTGCCGATGAGAAGCTGCTTATGCCCGTTCTGGGATCCATTCCCCCATCTGTTGAGGATGTGAATGTAACTATGGGACACCCTTTTCGCTTTACCTCCCTCTATTCTTTCCTCAGGCAGCTAATGTCCCTGATCCGATCCGCCCGTACCGGCAGCGGTGGAGTTACATTTCGCAGTGATGATGTCATAGCGCTTTTAAGTCATCAGTATTTCAGGCTTCTGGCAGGCAGCGACGGAGAAACGGTTGTCAGGGAGATCATCAGGGGAAACATGATCCGGGTGCCGGGGGCACTGGTAACCGACAGGTTCAGCATGAAGGAGCTGTTTTTTGTCCCCGCTGACGGTTCCGCAATACCCGACCATCTGGTCTCGGTAATGGGGCAGCTTGAGGAAGCCACCTTTGCCGCAGAGGAAGAGGGGATGAAACTAAGCACTGACCGTGAATACCTCAGGGCTGCAATGAACAGCACCACCAGGCTGGCAAACCTGATCAGAAGCTATAATCCGGTCATGAAGCCTGAAACAGGACTCAGGCTCCTTGACCGTGTATTCAGGAAGATGATAGTTCCGTTTTCGGGTGAACCACTTCGCGGTATCCAGGTGATGGGAGCCCTGGAGACACGGGCCCTGGAGTTCAAAAGAATCATATTCCTTTCACTGAATGAAGGGATCTTCCCCGGCATTTCCTACGATAACACTTACATTCCCTATAACATCAGGCGTGCCTTCGGCCTCCCCACTGTCAATGAGCATGAATCGATATGGTCATATTATTTCTTCAGGCTGCTGCGTAAACCTGAAAAGGGATGGTTCCTTTACAATTCATCGGCACAGGGACTCAACAGCGGAGAGATGAGTCGTTACCTGGTAAGAATGAGTTACACTCCTGAGTTTAAAACCCGTCACAGGTCAGTACACATCAGCGTCGGCCGGAGTCCGCTGATATCAGAAGTGCTTCAGAAAACCGAAGGGCACAATCGCTCCCTTATGGCAATTTACGGAGTGAGTAGCGAAGAGAGTGTCTCCCCGGCGGCAGGAAGAAAGGATGGAGAGAGGAAGTATCTGTCTCCCAGCGCAATAAATACCTGGCTGAACTGCCGCATGCGGTTCTATTACAGGTATGTATGCAGTATGCCCGAGGAGGAGTTACTGGAGAAGGAGATTGATCAGCGCCGGTTTGGCAACATCATGCATGATGCCCTTTGCAGGCTCTATGAACCGCTGAAAGGGAAGCCGGGGGCAGGGCCTGCCATCGCTGCGATGGCAGGAAACCGTGACCAGATAAGGGAGACCATCATCGCGGCAGCAATGGAGGAGATGAGGTGGGACAGGGAGACGCTCCTCTCAGGCAGGGGGGTGATAATAATTGACGTTCTGGAAAGGTATGCCCGTGAGTTGCTCAGGTATGACGGACATATCCCTGACCTGACCCTGCTGGGCCTCGAGGATGAACTCTCAGGCACACACACCCTTGCAGCTGCCGGCGGTAAGAAGATCAGGCTTGGAGGCAAGGCAGACAGGATTGATATGACCGGCGGAGCCGTGAGGGTGGTTGACTACAAGACGGGAACACCCAAGAGAGAGTCATTCACTGCCGAAGGACTCTTTGATGAAGAGAAGGAGAAACGGAGTGATGCCATTCTCCAGGCCCTGTTATACTGTACACTGATTGAGGAAAAGCATCCCGGCAGGATAGTTTTGCCCTCAATCTACTGGATCCAGCAGCTTTCATCAGATGAGTTCTCTCCATATGCCGCAGTCAGCGGACTTGATGGTCCTGATGCAGGAAGGGAAGAGTGGAAGGTTTTTATGGATGCATTCCGGCGCGAGCTGGGAGCGACACTTGACAGGATTTTTGCCGCAAATGAGGATTACACGATGACCACCTTCAGGCGTCGCTGCACATCATGCCCCTATCGTACCCTGTGCCGGAGATAGCACATCGGTGAACAATTCCTGATTTTCCGGAGGAGACTGGTATCCAGGCAGGAGCGAGGACCGGTCAGGGTAT
>SBFZ01000126.1 GCA_006227095.1 Bacteroidota bacterium
TAAGATGTGTGATGAAATTCAAGGTCATACACCTCCGTTCCGTCAGTCACACTGACTCTCTTGTCCGGCAAACCGTAAAAGAGGAAATCCGGCTTGCTCCTGACAGCCGGGAAAATGATAGCCCGGCTCACGATATCCGGCCGGGCACATTTATTACATAATCCGAAAAGTGATCATTCCTGTGGCATTGCCACCAGGTAATCAGAATGAAATAAAAATATGCTCAGCCTTTAAATACAACTCTAAAATTAATAATAAAGAAACATCCCGTGGTTTTTATTTGACCAAAAGATATCCACGGCGGATAAAGAAACGACTTTCATGGATTAACCTTTTTCCCCTCCGGCTCAGGAGACCTGTCACCTCCTGTCTGACCTCCTGTAACATCAGTCATTTTTTCACTTTTTATTCAACACCGGTTGTATTTTTGTCTTCAGTAACCTATTTTTAAATCACCTGACAGCCATAGATGGCCGTTATGGTAATATGTTGTATTTCATAAAATTAAGGCTATGACAAAAGGACTGGTAACCAAGAAAGACAAAAAGAAAGAGCCGACAAAGAGCCTCAAGGAGAAGCGTAAGGAAAAAAAGGAAAAGAAAAACGCCAAATAGCATTCCCGTACGCCGGCTCTATCCTGCCCACTCAAGGCAGGATTTTTTATTGATACCGGCAGGGACGGAAGCATGCAGGGCAGCGCCCGACCAGAAAGTGTCACCCAGCGCTGAAGCAAGAATGGGCGGTGGGCGGCACCGGGCAATGGGGAGTGGGCGGTGGGCGGCACCTGGCGGGGGCTGCAGCGGGCATCGGGCGCTGGGCAGAAGGCTGCCCAGGCCTGAAGAGCCTTCCACTTGCAGCCGCAAGTAATTGCGTGGCCAGAGTTAGCCCAATCTGCAACCGCAAGTTTTTTCCCTCCGGTGACACAATAATCACCGTCGCCGGGGGGTTGAATAGATACATTTTCTTAACTTCATGGCCCGGCTGAAAAGTATCCTCAGGAACCCGATGAAAAAAAACAATAAAAAATCACCGTTCCCCTGGACGTCTGTGAGTGCGCTCCTTTTTACCGCAGCGGTACTTACAGCCAGCGTCATCATCTATTCCGGAGGCCAGAAACAGAGGATACTCAGGGATGCTGTCACCGAAATGGAGGCCGTTGCCAACCTTAAATCCGACCAGGTGTCGGAATGGAAACAGGAACGCCTCAATGACGCGGTGCTTATCCATGAAAATGTCACCCTTGTGGAACATATTGATGCAATGTTCATCAGGGACAACTCCGTCCGTGAGAAATCGAGACTGATCAAGTTGCTGACTACCCTTATAGAGAGCTATGATTTCGGAGGTGCAGTACTTGTTGATGCCGGTGGTAATCCGGGTATAGCAGTCCCGCCATCAGAAGCAGTGATGGGAGATTATCTCAGATCCAATATCACAAAGGCAATTTCCAACCCCGTCATTTCGATATCTGATTTCCATACCGCTTCAGTCATTGAATACCTTCATCTCGACCTTCTTATCCCAATGAAGATGCCCTTCGAAGGTGATACTGTCCTGGCAGGGGTACTGGTATTCCGGATTGATCCTGAAAAGAAACTGTTCCCCATGCTGTCAACCTGGCCCACACCCGGAAAAACGGCCGAGTGCATCCTGTTCCGCTTTGAGGGTGATTCAGTCATCTATCTCAACGGATCAAACCTTGCCGGGTATGACAGTACCGTTACCTTCGCCGCAGGCGCAATGGAACTCAGCGTGATGCACCCCCGCACAGAAAGCAAGGAAGCAGAAATCTTTACCGATTATACAGGCGCTGAAGTTATAGCCTCAGTAAAAAAAGTACCCGGCACCGACTGGTATCTCATTGCAAAGAAAGAAACCTCAGAGATACTTGCCAGCTTCATGCGTGAGATAACCATGCTCTGGATGATCATGGGAATAGTATACATCGCCCTCCTGAGCATGGCATGGCTTATTGTAAAGGCTACGCGGGCACGCTACTTCCGTGAAAAACAACAGGAGGAACTGAACCGCCAGGCAATCATGAAGCACTTCGACTTCGTGATGAAACATGGCAATGATATTATTCTGCTGATTGACAGCGAAATGAATATCGTTGAGGCTAATGAGAGGGCCGTAGAAACCTACGGCTACCCAAGAGACAAGCTGATCGGAATGAGTATTTCGGAAATAAGGACCCCTGACGAAGCACCGCTACTAACCGATCATGTTAAAACTCTCAATGAGACAGGCTCATCATATATAGAAACCGTCCATCTTCGAAGAGACGGTACCAGTTTCCCCATAGAGATAAGTGCCTACACAGTTGAGGTGGAGGGAAAACGCTTCTACCAGAGCATTGGACGCGACATAACTGACCGCAAGCGGACGGAGGAAGAGATGCGTGAAAGCAACAAGAAGCTCAGCACCATCATCAACAACCTCCGCGGGGTGGTCTTCAGATGCAACTATGACGAAGACTGGACGATGCAGTACATCAGTGACGGAATATATGAACTGGCCGGCTATCTCCCCAATGAATTCATTAATAATAAGATAAGGACTTTCACTTCAATAATAGACCCCGATGACAGGGAAATGGTCTGGAGGCAAATACATGACGCCCTCGAGACCGGCTACCTTTATACAATTGAATACCGGATCATCACCTCCTCCGGAAACAGGAGGTGGGTCTGGGAGCGCGGACGCGGATACTATGAGAACGGATTGCTGGTTGCGCTTGAAGGATTCATTTCTGACATCACTGAAAGGAAAAGAATAGAGGAAGAGCTTATCAGGGCGAAAGAGAAGGCCGAGCAGAGCGACAGGCTGAAAACGGCATTCCTCCATAACATATCTCATGAGATCCGCACACCGATGAATGCAATAGTCGGTTTCACCACGCTTCTTGATTCTCCGGATACAACCGATGAAAGCCGCAGACAATATATTGATATCATCTACCAGTCGAGCAACCAGCTCCTTTCAATCATTACCGACATCGTTGACATTTCAAATATTGAAACCGGGCTGGTCAAGATCAGTCCGTCAGCCGTCAGCATCAACACACTGATAAGGAACCTGTTTGAACAGTACAGACTGAGGACACAGCAGCAGAATCTCGTACTCAACTTCTCAACCCACCTTGATGACAGCGAGGCAATTGTGATGACTGATGAGACGAAGGTGATCCAGATATTCTCGAACCTGCTGAACAATGCACTCAGGTTCACCAGGAAAGGGAGGATAGAGCTGGGTTATGTTGTCAGGGGCGATATGGTTGAGTTCTTTGTTTCGGATACAGGAATCGGGATAGCTCCGGAGAACCATGAGAAGGTATTTGAACGGTTCTTCCAGGTGGAAGGTCCGAGCTCGAAGCAGTACAGCGGAACAGGCCTCGGCCTGAGCATATCAAAGGCATACGCCGAACTTCTCGGAGGAAAGATATGGGTCATCTCTGCTCCTGGCGAGGGATCCCTGTTCTGCTTCTCAATCCCGTTCAAAAAACCGCCTGAAGCCACCTCAGAGCAGAGAAAATCATCAAGGAAATAAAATTTTTGCCGCCGCCCGAAGCGACCTCAGAACAGAGGAAGTCATCCAGGAAATAGAGATTCAGGATCTGCCAGAAACCGCTGCACCGGAGAGGAAGTCATCCAGGAAATAAAGTCATTGAAGCTTCCCGGTCTGAAGCAAAGCAAAGGCAGATAAAGACCGGCTCTCAAAAATCAGCCTAAAAGTAATTTATTCCTGCTGTGCCTTTTTCCTTATATCAAGAGCCAGCTCATCAAGCTGCTCCTGCTTTATTGTCGATGGAGTATCAATCATCACATCGCGCGCCTGGTTGTTTTTCGGGAAGGCGATGAAATCCCTGATGGTATCAGATCCGCCCATGATGGCGGTCCACCTGTCGAACCCGAAGGCGATCCCCCCGTGTGGCGGGGCTCCGTAGCGGAAGGCGTTGAGCAGGAAGCCGAACTGCTTCTGCGCCTCTTCAGCCGTGAAACCGAGGGTGCGGAACATGAGCGACTGTGTCTCAGGATCATGGATTCTGATTGAGCCCCCTCCTATCTCGGTGCCGTTGATGACAAGGTCATAGGCGTTGGCATGAACCCTGCCCGGATCGGTCTCCATATATTTTATGTCCTCAGGCTTCGGTGCAGTAAAGGGGTGATGCTTCGCGTAATAACGCTGTGTCTCATCATCCCACTCCAGCAACGGAAAATCAACCACCCACAGAGGTGCATATACTGAGCTGTCGCGAAGACCAAGCCTTCTGGCCATCTCAAGACGCAGCTCACCCAGGGCTGAAAGGGTCTTCTCCCCCGGTCCGGCCATAATCAGGATCAGGTCACCGGCATCTGAACCGGTCATGAGGGCTATATTGGCAAGGTCATCTGCAGTGTAGTACTTGTCAACCGATGATTTGACCGAGCCGTCGGCCTCAACCCTGGCCCATACCAGCCCCTTCCCTCCTATCTGCGGACGCCTGACGAACTCGGTAAGCTCATCAATCTGCTTACGTGACCATCCTGCACAACCCGGCGCAGAGATGGCCCCCACGTACGGCGCATCATCAAACAGGGCAAACCCGAGCCCTTTGACTGCCTTTGTCAGTTCAGTGATGCGCATGTCAAACCTTATATCAGGCTTATCGGTGCCGTAGAGACTCATGGCCTCGTCATACGGGATTCTCGGGAAGGGCCCCTCAAAAACAAGTCCCTTTACCTCAAGGAAGAGATGGCGTGCCAGCCCCTCAAACATGTTCAGTATATCATCCTGGTGGATGTAAGACATCTCGCAGTCAATCTGCGTGAATTCCGGCTGGCGGTCGGCACGCAGGTCCTCATCGCGAAAGCATTTGACTATCTGGAAGTACTTGTCAAAACCGGCCACCATCAGCAACTGCTTGAATGTCTGCGGACTCTGGGGAAGGGCATAAAACTCTCCGTTATGAATCCTCGATGGAACGACGAAGTCGCGTGCCCCTTCGGGGGTTGACTTTATCAGCACCGGCGTCTCCACCTCGATGAAACCCTGTCCGTCGAGGTAGCGGCGCACCTCCTGGGCCATTTTATGCCTGAGGATAATGTTTGACCTTACATTCTGGCGGCGGAGGTCGAGATAACGGTACTTCATCCGTAGCTCATCTCCTCCGTCGGTGTTTTCCTCAATCGTGAAAGGAGGAGTATCGGAAGTGTTAAGCACATCAATCCTCTCAACAATAATTTCGATTTCTCCCGTGGGGATCTTCAGGTTCTTATTGCTTCGCTCTGCGACAATACCCTCTGCCTGAACAACAAACTCACGGCCGAGCTTGCGGGCTTTCTGACAGAGATCCGGGTCAGTCTCCATGTTGAAGACCAGCTGTGTTATGCCATACCTGTCACGCAGGTCAATGAATGTCATACCGCCGAGGTCCCGTGACCGCTGAACCCAGCCGGCAAGTGTTACCTTTTTGCCGCTGTCACCAAGAGTCAGTTCTCCGCAAGTGTGTGTCCTGTACATATCCGATTTTTTGAGGAGACAAAAATACGCTATTCCGGTAAAAAACGGTAATAACTTTTACAATGACTTGTCGTTCATTTTTTCTAAACTTGCACTGATTCACCCGCAGACAGGACGGCAATGACCACAACACTTAAAACAAAAACCGCCAGGCTGTCAGTGATTTCCAACAGTCTGCTTATTGCCATGAAGCTTGGTGTGGGGATCATCACCGGTTCGGTAAGTATTATCTCTGAAGCCATTCACTCCTCGATAGACCTGGTTGCAGCCATTATTGCCTTTTTCGCGGTGAAGATATCGGGCAAACCCTCTGATGACAGGCATCCGTTCGGGCATGGAAAGATGGAAAATGTCTCGGGGGTGATTGAGGCTCTGCTCATTTTTGCGGCCTCGGCATGGATCATTTACGAAGCTGTCGGGAGGTTCATACATCCGGGTGAGACAGAAGCCCTGGGGCTCGGGGTGGTGGTGATGGCAATATCTGCAGTGGTCAACACCATTGTTTCAAGAAGGCTATATAAGGTAGCCAGGCTAACCGACTCGGTTGCGCTGGAGGCTGATGCCCTGCACCTTAAGACTGACGTGATCACCTCGGCGGGTGTTGCGCTGGGACTGGCACTGATATGGATAACCGGATGGCATGTGCTTGACCCCGTCATCGCCCTTGCGGTGGCTGTCATAATTATATATGAGTCATGGATGCTGCTCAGAAAAGCCTTCTCGCCCCTCATCGATACGGCGCTCTCGGGGGCTGAACTTGAAAAGCTGACAGGCATCCTCACCGAGATGGGAATCAGCTATCATGACCTTCGGACCAGGGCCGCCGGTCATCAGAGGTTCGTCGAGTTCCATCTTGACGTACCGCCGCATGAGACCATTGAGACCATCCACCTGCTGTGTGATATGATTGAGCAGAGGCTGGAGAGTGAGTTCAGGGAAATAAACGTTGTCATCCACCCTGAACCAAAAAAGTCAGATTAAGGGAGATTTCGGATGGAACCGGGAAGTGACGAATATTACATGAGGATGGCTCTTGCCGAAGCTGAAAAGGCTGCCTCGCGCGATGAAGTGCCTGTAGGTGCCGTGGTGGTTGCCGGAGGAAGCGTCATAGCCCGTGCGCACAACCTTACGGAGGCCCTGAATGACCCGACAGCACATGCCGAGATGCAGGCAATTACTGCAGCAGCATCGTACCTTGGAGGAAAGTACCTTACCGGCTGCACGATATATGTAACCGTTGAGCCATGCGTAATGTGCGCCGGGGCGCTGGCATGGAGCCAGATCTCCGCAGTGGTCTATGGCGCCCCGGACCCGAAGAAGGGCTACACCACCACCGGTGTGGATATACTTCACCCCAGGACAGAGGTGCGCAGCGGGGTGATGTCGGAAGAATGCTCTGCCCTGATGAAAAAGTTCTTCAGGAAAAAGCGGGACTGATGGTAGAGGCAGGACTTGCCGTAAATGCAACCGGCACTGCTTCAGACAACGAAGCTGCAGAAGATGCCACCGCCACCGACCCTGAGCCCAATTGAAAAAAAATTCATAGGTTTGCTGCAAACAGAACAGTCATGACCCTCGAGAACGGAAAGAAGATTATCCTGCTGAGGCTTATCGGCTTCATTTCAACACTTGCATACGTGCTTTATGTCTTCCTGGCATATTTCCCGAAGGTATTCAGAAATGTACTGGCAGAAAAGAGCCTGACCCTGATTACCATTGTGGTTACTGCTGTTTTTCTTGTTGTTCTCTTCTGGCCTTCAATCAGGAAATTCAGGTACATATTTTTCTCTGCAGATGAAAGGACCATCACACTGAGATGGTACAAACCGGGGCTGATGCCCGGCGAGAGCCGGAGTATTGAGATCCCTTCTGACAAGCTGGCCGGTTACGAGGTTAAACAGGAGGTCATGGGTCTACACCGTTATCTTATTCTATTCCAGCAGGTGCAGGGAAGAAGGGCGGCGTACCCGCCAGTCAGCATCAGCGCCCTGTCAAAAGCACAGCTCGGACAGATAGAGATGGCTCTTAAAAACTATAAATCAACCATTTAGCCCTGGCCTGACAAAACATGAGCAAAGTCATTTTTCATGACTGGAGGTTCAGCAACCTTTGGGCCTTGATTTATCCTTCTTCTAAATCATAAAACCACAAACATACATTGAAATGAAAGTAAAAGAAATTCTGGCTGAGCTTGAAAAGAAGCATCCCGGTGAACCTGAGTATCACCAGGCAGTCAAGGAGGTCCTTGAGTCAATCGAGGAAGTTTACAATGAAAACCCCAGGTTTGCAAAGGCAGGTGTCCTTCAGAGGCTTATTGAACCTGACCGTATTTTCACCTTTAAGGTACCATGGGTTGATGACAAGGGGAATGTGCAGGTCAACCTCGGTTACAGGGTGCAGTACAACAACGCCATCGGCCCGTACAAGGGAGGACTCCGCTTCCACCCAACGGTAAACCTCTCTATTCTCAAGTTCCTCGGTTTTGAACAGATCTTCAAGAACTCACTCACAACCCTTCCCATGGGAGGCGGCAAGGGTGGTTCAGATTTTGATCCCAAAGGCAAATCAGACAATGAAGTAATGCGTTTCTGCCAGTCGTTCATGCTTGAACTCTGGAAGCACATCGGACCTGAGACTGACGTTCCGGCAGGTGATATAGGTGTGGGCGGCCGTGAGATTGGTTTCCTCTACGGGATGTACAAGAAACTTGCAAAGGAGCATACCGGGGTTCTGACCGGCAAGGGTCTGAACTGGGGCGGCTCACTCATCCGTCCGGAAGCCACGGGATTCGGATGCGTTTATTTTGCCAATGAGATGCTGAAGACACGCAATGAGTCATTTGAAGGCAAGAAGGTGGCAGTATCAGGTTTCGGCAACGTGGCATGGGGTGCTGCCACAAAGGCAACCGAGCTTGGAGCAACAGTCGTGACCATCTCCGGTCCTGACGGTTACATTCATGATCCGGCAGGCATAAGCGGTGAGAAGATCGATTACCTCCTTGAGCT
>SBFZ01000262.1 GCA_006227095.1 Bacteroidota bacterium
TTACTATCGCCGTAAATGAGTTGAAGGCCACGAAGGCATATCTTGACCTCGGGCCTTCGAGTCCTGCACCGATGATCCTGGCAAAGGCAAGGATAAAAATCACATTGAGAACCAGGAGCATGATTGCGGCAATGTGGCTGAATGGCATATAGATGGCTGCAAGAATCCAGAGCAGGATTGATGATCCGGTAATCCATGCCATCACCAGCCGGACGATGGTGCTGTCACTGAGAATCCGGTGAAAGGTTTTTATTCCGGCTTTTTCATATTCTTCACCGTAGCGAAGCAGCAGCAGCCAGAAATGGGGCATCTGCCATAGGAACATGAAGAGGGCGAAGAGAATTATTGTCATATCGGTCATGGCGCCGCCTGCCGCCGTATAACCAATGAGGGGTGGAACCGCCCCTACCAGTGCCCCGGGTATGATGGCAAGGGTGGTCTTCTTCTTGAGCCCGGTATAGATGACATTGTAGAGTATTATGCTGGTGGCACCAAGCAGCAGCGGCACGGTACCGCAAACAGCCAGCAGTATGCTGCCCGCTGCGAGCAGCAGTGCCGCGGCGGCCAGGGCGGCAGGCGGCGCCATCCTCCCTGACGGCAATGGCCGGCCTGCGGTACGCTCCATAAGCGCATCACTCTTACGTTCTGTATACTGGTTCAGGGCAGAGGCTCCAGCTGAGAGCAGGAAAACACCGGCGGCAGACAGGAATGCTCCGGCTGCAACTGTGGTACCGGAAAGATGAAAAACCGCAGCCGTACCTCCGACGGATTCTGCGCCCGAAAACAGCAGGTATCCGGTTACTGCCGAGAATGAGACAGCCAGGGAGAGCTTCCACCTCGAGAGCTCCACAACGTCAGAAACGGGTTGCCTTCTTATCTTCATTCCTGTTGGTTCTGCCACATCAGGGACAGGTGGCCTGTTTTTCCTTGTATGCCATGTCAGAGACCGGCACCCTGATCACTTTCTCCTTCAACCAGCTTCCTGAGGTATTCAGTCATGATGCCTATCTGCTCCTCTGTCAGCAATTCCCTGTATGACTGCATCAGGTTGCGGGCATAACCCTCAACTATCTCTTCATTGGGCTCATATACAGACCTGACGATGTATGCCTCATCGGCTGTCACGGTTCTGGTCGATCCGCCGGAGATCACCGTGCGCTGTGAGCCGTATAATCCTGCAAAGGAAGGTCCCACCAGCCTCGAACCGTCAAGTGAATGGCAGGCGAGGCAACCGGTGCTCCTCAGCAGCTTCAGACCTTCGTGCTCAGGCACGAAGGAAGCCGCCTTGAGTTCCTCAAACCATTTGTCATACTCCTCCTGTTCCACGATCCGTGTATTCGCCACCATGGCCGAGTGCAGCAGCCCGCAGTATTCGGTACACAGGATCTCATAATTGCCTATGTAATTGGGAGTGAACCAGAGCCAGTTGTCATAGCCGGGTATAACATCCTCCTTTACCCTGAAGGCGGGAATGAACAGGCTGTGGTTGACATCCTCCGAAACCAGCTCGAGCTTGACCGGCTTGTTGATGGGAAGAACCAGCTCCCTCGACCTGAGACTGTCACTGTAGATGAACTCCCATTCCCACATCCTGCCTATCGCAGTGATTACCATGGCGTCGGAGGGTACCTTTCTCATAGGTGCAAATCCCTTCCAGCCTACCCAGAACATCAGCATCACCAGTATAAGCGGAATACCTGTCCACAACAGCTCAAGCTTCGTGCTGCCACTGAACTGCTTCGCCTCCTTACCCTTCTTCCTTGAGTAATGAACCACGGTCCAGATCATGAATGCCGAGATCCCTATGATGAATATGAAGGCAATGATAAAGATGAAAAGAAACGCCTTGTCTACTCCTTCTGCCAGATTTGATGCCCCTGTAAACATAATTCAACTGTTTATCTGAAATAGTAATCGATGAACGTAATCAGTATTACAACCGCAAAAAGTGCAAACACCCCGGAAACTGCCAGTTTCAGAAACAGGTTTTCAAATTTGAGATGCATGAACTGGGTGATGACAATCGCAACCTTCACGGATGCAATCAGCAGCGCAACTGCCACCGTCACCGGTCCCAGATGGATCCCGGTCACCAGCACCGAAATTGTTGTCAGTACCAGGAGTATCACCAGAACAATAATCAGTGACGTATAAGTTGATAAATGATGCTTTTCGTCTTTCATGGACTTGTCAGGTTATCAGGTAAAGCAACGGGAACAGGAATATCCAGATAAGGTCAACCAGGTGCCAGTACAAACCCGCATTTTCCAGCAGGGCTGCCCGGTTTTCATGAACCGTTCCTTTTTGAATGCGCACAACAGCGAATAAAATAACGATTAATCCCACAATAATGTGAAGCGCATGAAGCCCGGTCATAACAAAGTACAAACCGAAGAAAAGAATCTCTCCCTGGCTGAATTCGCTTAGCATGTGTTCTGATCCGGGAAAAATTCCGTGCTCGAATTTCGTACCCCATTCAAAATACTTGTTCACCAGGAAAATCAAGCCTATTAAAATGGTGATTGCAAGCAATCCCAAAGTTGCCCCTTTCTTTTTAAGCTGAAGTGTACTGGTTGACATCGCGATGGTCATACTGCTTACAAGCAGCAGCACAGTATTTATTGCTCCAATTGTAATGTTTAACTCTTCGCCGGCAAGGTGAAATGCATCGGCATTCAGGTACCGGTATATTGAATAAACAATAAAAAGACCCCCAAAAAGCAGCAATTCAGTAAAAATGAAGAGCCACATTCCGATTTTTGATGCTTCAGCATCATAATGCGTGTGTGCCCCGTGTGCGTTTTGTTCCATAATTCAGTACAGATTATTTATAGTTATACGGTCCGTCGTCTTCGGCAATAACCGGAATTTCATCAAAATTTTCAAGAGATGGAGGGGAAGAAACCGTCCATTCCAATGTTTTTCCATGCCAGGGATTGATTTCTGCGGCAGGTCCTTTTCGGGCCGATCGAACCAGGTTAATGATAATA
>SBFZ01000179.1 GCA_006227095.1 Bacteroidota bacterium
GAGCCAGCAGAAGGAACAGGTTCAGACACAGACCCAGAGTGGTGATCCGATCATGACCCAGACCCAGACCCGCACCCAGAATCACGGTGCCAATGTAAGCGAGACTGCCAAACAGGCTCAGACACAGACCGGAGGAGGTGCCGGCGAGATGGTCAGGGAACAGGCAAAGATGAAGGGTGAAGCCCAGAAATCAATGAAACAGACAAAAACCGCAACCAAGAACAAGGGTGCAGCAAAGGCTGTCAGGACTAACCGTCCGGCTACCGTAAAAGGCACCGGCGCAGGCCGCAAATAAGAGGCGGGCACATAAACGAAAATCACCGTTTTCTACAGGCTGAGAAAAAACCGGCGGAGAGATCCGCCGGTTTTTTTACATTCTGAACCTTTCAACAGGGCTATGGAAAATCTGAATTCCCGCCGGAAAGGTGTCCCCTTTTATTTTTTATCTCAGCCCTCTCCCAGGGTTTTCATCTTCGCCCTCTTCCGGTCATTCTCGTCAAGAAGGATCTTTCGGAGGCGCATTGATTTAGGGGTGATCTCTATGTACTCATCGGCGGCGATGTATTCCATTGCCTCCTCAAGTGAGAAGCGTACCGGTGGAGTCAGTATGGCCTTGTCATCTGAACCTGAGGCCCTCATATTTGTAAGCTTCTTGGTTTTGGTAACATTTACAACCAGGTCATCCTGGCGGGTGTTCTCACCTATCACCTGGCCCATGTAAACATCTTCGCCCGGAAAGATGAAGAACCTTCCGCGGTCCTGCAGCTTGTCTATGGCATAGGCAACCGCCATGCCAGTCTCCATGGCTATAAGCGAGCCGTTTCGCCTGATGGCCAGGTCTCCTTTCCACGGTTCATAGACATCAAACCTGTGAGCCATCACTGCCTCCCCTTCAGTAACCGTCAGTACCTGGTTCCTCAGCCCTATTATCCCCCGCGAGGGGATGCGGAAGTCGAGGTGTGCCCTGTCATTCCTTACTTCAATATTGATTATCTCTCCCTTGCGCTGTGTCACCTGGTCGATTACCTTGCCGGCAAATTCTTCAGGAACCTGTACGGTCAGAGCCTCAACAGGTTCATGTTTTACACCGTTCACCTCCTTTACCAGCACCCTTGGCTGCCCCACCTGGAGCTCAAACCCCTCACGTCGCATGGTCTCGATAAGTATTGAGAGATGGAGGATACCCCGGCCGAAAACCATGAAAGTGTCAGCAGAGTCAGTCTCCTCAACGCGCATCGCCAGGTTCTTTTCAGTCTCCCTGAAGAGCCTTTCCCTGAGCTGACGTGATGTTACCAGCGTTCCCTCCCTGCCAAAGAACGGTGAGGTATTGGAGGTGAAGAGCATGCTCATGGTAGGCTCATCAACCCTTATCCAGGGAAGTGCCTCGGGATTTTCAGCGTCTGCAATCGTATCACCTATGTCAAAATCCTCCATTCCGAAAACAGCACATATTTCGCCGGTGTGAACCGGTTTCTTGGTTTTTTCCTTGCCGAGCCCCTCGAAGAGATAAACCTCCTTCACCGTATTGCGCACCATGGAGCCGTCACGTTTGATAAGTGAGACCTGGCTGCCGGGTACCAGGGTGCCGCGGTTCACCTTGCCAACGGCTATCCTGCCCTGGTATGACGAATAGTCAAGTGATGAGATACGCATCTGAAGTGTCCCTTCTGCCTTCCTCGGAGCCGGGATATGCTGTATTATGGTATCAAGCAGGTAGCTGACATCAGTTGCCGGATTATCCCATTCAGGTCCCATCCATCCCTGCTTTGAAGAGCCGTAGACAGTCGGGAAATCGAGCTGGTCTTCTGTGGCATTGAGGCTGTGCATCAGGTCAAAGACACTCTCCTGTGTCTCCTCCGGCTTGCAGTTTGGTTTGTCAACCTTGTTGATCACAACGATGGGCTTGAGTCCCAGTTCAAGCGCTTTCTGAAGCACGAAACGGGTCTGCGGCATAGGCCCTTCAAAGGCGTCAACAATCAGAAGTACCCCTTCTGCCATGTTCAGTACCCGTTCAACCTCACCCCCGAAATCAGAGTGACCCGGCGTATCTATGATGTTGATCTTTACATCTTTGTATCTGACTGATACATTCTTCGAAAGGATGGTTATCCCCCTCTCTCTCTCTAGGTCGTTACTGTCAAGAATCAGCTCTCCCATGACCTGGTTGTCACGAAACAGCTTTACCTGATATAATATCCTGTCTACCAGCGTAGTCTTGCCGTGGTCAACGTGAGCTATCACGGCAATGTTTCTAATCTCTTCCGTATGTTTCTCTTTTAGGGCTGCAAAAGTATGAAAAGAAATGGCACGCCCGAATTCCAGGCACATAACTTTTTGCGGTTATGGAAGATAAATCATCTTCCGGGTCATTCCGCCGTCAATGATTATGTTTTCACCGCTGATGAAATCATTACCCTCCCCGGAGAGGAACAGGCAAGCCCGGGCGATATCCTCCGGGCGCCCCACCCTGCCGGAAAAGTGCTGTAAATGGTCAGCCTCACGGAGTGCGCTGTAATCACCGGTCTCTATCCAGCCCGGGCTGATGCAGTTGACCCTTATGCGGTACTGCGCCAGGGAGGCGGCCAGGGCGTGCGTGAGAGCCACAACTCCTCCCTTGGATGCTGCATATGCTTCAGACCCGGCCTCTGACATGAAGGCACGCGTGGAGGCAATATTGATGATTGAACCGCCACCCTGATCCTTCATGAAGCGGGCCGCCTCCCTGGCGCAGAGAAATGCACCGCGCAGGTTAGTGTTGATGACATCATCCCACTCTTCAACGCTGAGATCAAGAGGCGATTTCCAGATTCCGAAACCGGCATTGTTGACCAGTATGTCAATCCTCCCGAACTTTTCTACAGTTTTTCCAATCATCAGGGAAACCTGTTCCGGGATGCTGATATCTGTCCTGATAAATATGGTTTCACCTCCACCTGCACTGATATCCCGCTTTACATCCTGCCCCGTTGCCGGATCTTTCTCTGCA
>SBFZ01000406.1 GCA_006227095.1 Bacteroidota bacterium
TTCCTGCCGGGTCATGGCCGGCCTGTAAGCCGTGAGGAGATAATAAACGAATACAATAAAAGGAAATGACAATGTCAAAGAGATTTTATTTCAGTCTGCTGATTCCGGTTTTAAGCCTGATCACTTTCGCTGCTTCAGCGCAGGCCGGGAAGGATACCCTCAGAGTACTCTTTGCCGGCAACAGCTACACTTACTTTGAAAACCTGCCCCAGGTGGTTTCAGTGCTCTCGGAAAAAACAGGGACTGTTCTGCTAACGGAAAAGTCGACGATAGGGGGAGCGAAGCTCAGCGAGCACTGGCGAGGTGCACGCGGACTCAAAACCAGGCAGATGATCGAGAAAGGTGGCTATGACATTGTTGTGTTGCAGGAGTGGAGCCTGGGCACGGTCAATGAGGAAGACAGTGCGGTTTATTATCTCGGTCTGTTCAGTGACCTGGTAAGGAAAAACGGGGCAAAGCCATATTATTACATGACATGGGCCAGGGAGAAGTCACCGGAACAGCAGGCAGTAATCAGCAGGGTTTATCGTGAGACCGCTTTGACAAACAATGCCATTGTTGTTCCGGTTGGTGAGGCATGGGCTATGGCGAGGGCTGAACGTCCTGATTTCAGACTTTATTTTCCTGATGGCTCGCATCCTGCAGAATCTGGTACATACCTGGCAGCCTGCGTGTTTGTTGCCACCATTACAGGCGAGTTGCCCGAGAACATTCCCGGTGTCATATCGGTTAAGGACAGCCACGGAGAGGATCTTATACTGATGATGGTCCCCCAGCCTGATGTGGAATTCTGCCGGAAGATTGCCCTGAAAATAACGGAGGGGCAATAACCATGGTAACAGTAATCATTCCTGCTCTTAATGAAGCTGAAACCATATCAGCCGTGATCAGGCTGGTGAAGCGTTCACCAACGGTTTCGGAAGTCATCGTGGTTGACGACAAGTCCCATGATAACACGGTTTCATTTGCCAGGGATGAAGGAGCAACCGTCTATACAAGCACTACCCTGGGCAAGGGCGCCTCGATGCGTGAAGGAATACTATTTGCAAGGAATGAGTACCTGCTGTTCCTGGATGCTGACATAACCACCTATCCAGCAGATATTGTGGAACTGATGACAGCTCCGCTTGTCAATGATACAGCTGACTTTGTCAAATCGGTGTTCACCAGGCAGGCGGGAAGGGTCACCGAGCTGGTTGCGAAGCCATTGCTAAGGCTGCTTTTCCCTGAACTCGCAAGGTTTTCACAGCCTCTCAGCGGCATGGTTGCCGGGAAGAAGTCGCTTATGCAGAGCCTGGAGCTGGAAAATGACTACGGCGTTGATATAGGAATGCTTATCGACATTCATCTTAAGGGGGCCAGGATAGCAGAAGTGAATATCGGTTATATTGAAAACCGGATGCAGTCATGGGAACAGCTCTCGAAAATGTCACTCGAAGTTTCCAGGGCTATAATCAGCAGGGGGGAACCACTGCAAAAAAGGGAAGGCGACACACTAAGGAAGGTAAGTGCACTCACCACCCAGATGGAATATGCTCTCAGGGAGAACAGGAAGGGTCTCTCAAGGATGGTGATCTTTGATATGGACAACACCCTGCTGAAGGGTAGTTTCATTACCACCGCCTCTCAGATGCTGGGTTTTGAGGAGGAGCTTATCAACATCGTAACCCACAATGATACTGCCATCATGAGAACCAAACTGATTGCCACGCTCATGAAGGGACACAGTGTAAAGGAGGTGCTTGACGTTGCTGAGACCATCCCCCTGGTGGAGGATGCACTTGATGTGGTAACGGAACTCAAGAAAAACGGTTTCATATGCGGAATCATCAGCGACAGCTATGATGTTGTCACCAATCATATCAAGAACAAGCTGGGGATGGATTTCTCCGTGGCCAACGAGCTTGAATTTTCGCGAAGCGTTGCCACCGGCGAGGTGAAAATTCCCTCGTATTTCCTGAGGACAAAGCAGAGCAAGTGCAGCCACGAGTACTGTAAGTCGAATGTAATTCGCCAACTTTCAGCCAGTTACGGAATTGACATCAGCAATATCACAGCAATTGGAGACAGTGACAATGATATCTGCATGGTACGTGAGTGCGGTACCGGGATATCATTTTACTCCCAGAACAAATACCTGAATCTTGTTGCCGATCACCTGATCACCGTCCGCTCATTCTCACCACTGCTGGAGATACTGGGAGGGAAATGAGGGTACCTGCCGGACTCCTTAAAGGAGAAACATGCTGCCAGGTCTGTAATTATGGCTGAATCTGCTATAGCTTAAGCTTGATATTCGCCCTGGCCAGCAGGGCTGTCAGTCCGGCCATCAGCAATGCCCATGCAATTGACCCAAGGATAACCACAAGCGGTTCGGAAGACTGTTTGTAGATCAGTACCGGTACTGAAGAGATCCAGATGGCATGATAAAGGATATCAGGCGCGAGGTATGTTGTCAGCGAGTGTTTTCCTGCAGGCCTGACAAATCCTGCCCACTTTGTGTACCCCCTTACGTCAGCCAGCCAGTAAATTGCAGCAAACAGGATGAAGCTGATCCCGCTGCAGATCATTCCCCAGCTCGGAGTGGCCAGGATTTTTGATATAATGAACCACTTCCTGAGGATAAATCCGGTCGCAAGTGACAACAGCCCGAGGGTGACAAAGAGAATAATGATCTGTTGATGACCATTTTCCTTCATCCTTCTAAGAAGTATTCCGGCCAGCATCCCGGTAAGGACTATCAGCGGGACGTTCGCCTGGATTATTATTCCCAATACCGGTCTCAGGGGATCAAGAAATCCAAGAAAACCTTTCTGGTCAAGCATATTGACAACAAGAAAGAAAAGAACGGCAATTGCAGTTGCAGTTGCAGAATCACGGAATGCGAGATAGACAAGTGAGGAGACAAGGTAACCCCATCCGATAAGGCCAAGTATACCCCACCATCCTGTTATCATCCAACCCGGATCATCTGCGGGGCC
>SBFZ01000407.1 GCA_006227095.1 Bacteroidota bacterium
GGTCGATGATTGATCTTCTGACTGAATCATTCATGAGGCTGTCATAGATTGCCATCACCAGCAGGCCCCCGCACTTGTTGTTGAAAATCACTCCCTTTTCCCAGGAATCCTTATATCCGGGAACACTTTCATAGATGGCAGCTGCTGAGTCAAGAAGATAAAAGAAGTCATAGCTGGCGGGGCCGCCCGAAACCCTGTCATATTCGGCCATCAGCTGCCGTGCCTGTGCCACCCGGGGGTCTTCAGACCTGTTCACACCACGGTAATGCCAGACGGCAAACAGAACAGCCAGTACCGCCACTGACGAGGTGATAACCAGGAGTTTTCGGGTTCCGGCAGATAGTATGAAAATGTCCTTTAAACCCATCAGTTATGAACCTGCTCGGCAAGGAACTTCTTGATCTCTTCCGGAGTGGGTTTGGTGAGTTTCGAAACAATGATGTTTACTACAATTGCCAGGGGTGCCCCTATCCATGCAAAATACCATACATTCAGCCAGTAGGAAATGAATGCATGACCGGGAAGCTGGGTACCTCTGAGGCCTGCAATAAAGTAAGTGAGTGATACCACTGTGACAATGCTTCCGGCAATAAGGCCTGCCTTGGCTCCTGCACGGTTTGATCCGCTCCACCAGATACCCAGCAGAAACAGCGGGAAGATGGTGCATGCTGCCATCGAGAAGGCAACTGATACGAGCTGTGCAATGAGACCCAGCTTCATCAGTGCTACAACTGTAACCAGAACTGCCATGAGGACGGTTCCTATGCGCGCAATTTTAAGCTGCTGCCTCGGGGTTGAGGAGGGGTTGATTACCTTGACGTAGAGGTCATGTGAAAATGCCGAGGCTCCGGCCACCAGCAGCCCTGAGACTGTTGAAAAGGCAGCCGAGACTGCTCCGGCGGCAAGAAGACCTACTATCAGCGAGTTGACTCCTCCAAGCTGGGCAGTGTATACCACAATTGCATCCTTCGCCAGGGCTCCTACCTCCGGGTTTGATGACAGTAGCTTACCGAATGTTGCATATGCCGGGGCGGTCCAGTATACAAGGCAGATGAAGAAGAGCCCCCATACCACTGACCAGCGGGCATCAGTAATTTTCGGTACCACATAAAAGCGCTGTATCACATGAGGCAATCCTGCCGTTCCTACCATAAGTGAAAAACAGATGGCCATCCACTGGAAGAAGGTGGTTCCTGTGGAGGGGTCCCACGGCATCGCAAATTCGGGACTTGGAACTATTGCCAGGTCATGCCCGTAGGCATTCAGCAGGGCTGCACCATCCGAAATATTTGGTGCCGGAATGCCCTGTATAATATCAGTCACCGCAGCACCGTAACCAACCTGCGGCAGCAGCCAGAAGTAATCAAACTTGAATGCAAGGATGAAAACCGGAAGGAGGAATGAGGTCACAATTATAACATACTGTATCTGCATGTTCTTGGTGGCTCCAATCATACCGGAAATGAGGGTGTACAGAAGTACCACCGACGATCCTATGATAACGGCCCACGAGTAGTTGAGACCCAGTATCCATTTGAACATGAGTCCGATTCCTCCAAACTGACCAACACAGTAGGCAAATGAGATCAGGATCGTGAAAACGGCACTGACTATCCTGAGGTCCCGCGAATAAAAGCGGTCACCGATAAAGTCCGGGGCTGTGTACTTGCCGTATTTCCTTATCTGAGCTGCCATAAGTATCAGCAGGAGGACATACCCCCCGGTCCAGCCCACAACATATGCCAGACCGTTATATCCGAATCCGTACATCATCCCTGCCATACCCAGGACTGATGCAGCACTCATCCAGTTGGAAGCTATGGCCATACCTGACCCTACCTTTGAGATACTCCTTCCTGCAGCATAATAGTCAGCCGGGTCCTTTGCCCGGAAAAATATCCCGACCAGGACAAAAGTCACCAGGATGGCGATAAGAATTATTGCCGGACCGGTCTTGAAGCTTCCTTCAAGCTGGGTGAGGCTCTGTGCACTTAATGTCAATGTGCCTGTCAACAGGGCAGCAAATGCAATATATAATCTTTTCATTTTCTTTTGCAGATAACACTATTCAACAATACCTTCCTTGTTAAGACGCCATTCTATAAGCTTGTTGTAAACTATGCAGAGCACCACGAACAGTATCAGCAGAAAAACGGCCGTGTAGAAGTAATGGAAGGGAAAACCAAGGAAAGTCGTATCAGTCAGAACTGAACGGTTATGGGTAAGATAAAGCTTCATAACATCCGGGAGGCGTGAAAACTCCGTGCCCGTGAAAGATGCAGGCCACTCCTCCTTCAGGCTGGCAACAAGTATCGGAGCCTCGAGGCTGCCGGTACTGTAGCCTGTAAATGGTTCAAGCGTTGCAGTGACAGCAAGGCCTGCATCCCTTATAAGTGCTTTCAGGTCAAGATATTCCTGGCCCTTAAGGGTGCTGATCTCCTCATGCATCTTCTTCAGACCTGCAATGCCGTCTAAAACTGTCTGCCTGACGGAATCAGGTACAAGCCTGAATGCTGATGCGGTGATAGCATCGGAAAGAAGCATCCTGTCTGCTTCTGTAAGTGTAATCTTGCCCCTGACCATTACCAGGGAATTGAGAAGTGCACTGTAGTCAGCACCGGCCTCACTGCCGGATGTGATAAGAGCCCATTGCTCCTCAAACTGGCCCAGGGCGGCTTCCGGAACTGGTTTCTCAATTACCCTGAGAAGGATCTGAAAGCCAAATACTGCAACTGCCCAGATGGCAAGCATGGTGAAGATGACATTCCTGTTCTTCTTCCCGTGCCTGTTGCGCGGACTGAAAATACTGAAATTGTACTGATCGCTTGATTCCATAGATTGTTCGGGTTTAATAATCCGGTTAATGTCAGCTAAAATTATAGATTTTGAAACTTGTTGTTTCCGGGATAAAATTGCAATGTAACATTGTTTTAAATCAACTATATTTGATAACAATTGTAAGATTCCGGTAAG
>SBFZ01000016.1 GCA_006227095.1 Bacteroidota bacterium
AGCCAGGTGATATGGGACGGCGGGGTAACCCGCAGTGCCAGAGAGGTTGAAAGGGTGGTAAGTGAGCTGAACATGCAGCAGACCGAAGCAGATCTTTACCGTCTGCGCGAACAGGTGAACAATTATTTCTTCGCCATACTGTTGGTAAGAAGCCAGGCCGAGGTGATCTCAATTCTCATCACCGAAATTGATGCAAGAATTCAGGAGACTGCCTCCGGTGTTGAAAACGGGGTCATGCCACCGGTAACGCTTGACGTGCTCAGGGCAGAGAAAATTAAAGCGGAGCAGTCGGCTGCAGAACTTGAGCGGAGGCATGATGCACTGACCAGGGCACTGGAGCTTATCACCGGCATGAACGAACTGAAAGATGCGGAGCTTGTTCTCCCTGACCTGGTTATCGCCGGAAACGAAGAGATTGACAATCCCGACCTGCAGCTCTTTGATATACGAAGCCGTCAGCTGGAGCTCTCGAAGAATATGCTGAAGAGCCAGCGTATGCCGAAGGTTTTCGGTTTTGCACAGGCCGGATACGGTAATCCGCCCGGGAACAACTTCCTGTCGGACAAGGCAGATCTGTACTATTCATTCGGAGCAGGACTGAAGTGGAATATCTGGGACTGGAACAGGAACAGCAATGAACGCAAATCACTTACCCTGCAGCAGCAGCTCATTGATATAAGGAAGAGTGCTGCCAGGGAGGCCCTGCAGCGGCTGGTTGTCCTGAAGCTTTCAGATATAGAGTCGTTGCGTGATGCAGCTTCAAGGGATGAGGAGATCATCAGGCTGCGTGGCAGTATTGCGGCGGCCGCAGCCTCGCAGCTCCGCAACGGGACCATCACCGCCTCGCAGTATATGACGGAGCTGAACAGTGAGAAGCAGGCGGTGATTGCCGCAGCGGCCAGAAAGATAAGCATTGCCCGTGCGGAAGCAGAATATCTGTACATAACAGGATACAAAACAGAACAATAACCATGAAAGAGTTTATCATAGCAGCAATTATGATCCTGGCCGCTGCCGGCTGCGGCCGCGGCACCAGTGATGCCGATGCGTTTGGCACCTTTGAGGCAGATGAAGTGATCATCTCGGCGGAGACCCCGGGACGGATCATCAGCATGGATGTGACTGAAGGCTTAATGGTGGCGGGCGGCGCCGTCATCGCCGTCACCGACACCACAATGCTGGTTCTTCAGCGCGCCGAGCTTGATGCGGTGACGGCGCAGGCGCAGGCGCGCCTGGCAGGCATTGCGGCGCAGGATGCCGTAATACGCCAGCAGATTGAAAACCTCTCGGTGAATATTGAGCGTACGCGCCGCATGCTTGCTGACGGCGCCGCCACACAGAAACAGCTCGATGACCTCACAGGACAGATGGAAGTACTCCTCCGCCAGGCAGAGGCCAACGGCACACAGCGCCGCTCCGTAGCCGCAGAACAACAGGGGATAGCCGCCAGGCGTGACATCCTCGATGAGCAGATCGCCCGAAGCACCGTCCGTGCACCCTTCGAAGCCACAGTCATCGAAAAGTATGCATCGGCACACGAGCTGACCGCCGCAGGAAAACCACTGGTGAAACTTGCCGACATGAAGACGATGAAACTGAAGGTATGGATCAGCGGGGCACAGCTGGCATCAGTGAAGACAGGGTCAGAATGCACGGTACGTATTGACCGCGGAGAAAAGGAATTTCAGAACTACACCGGTACCATAACCCACATAGCGGAAAAGGCTGAGTTCACCCCGAAGATCATCCAGACAAAGGAAGAGAGGGTGACACTGGTCTATGCCGTAACAATAGAGGTACCCAACGACGGATCAATAAAATCAGGGATGCCGGGAGAGGTAATCTTTAACCCGAACTCACTCCCGGAAAACAACCTGTAAAGGAAATGGCGCGGCGCGGCAATACGGAACCCAGGGAAGAGTGCAGAGACACTTTAAACTGAGATGCAGGCCAGTGCAGTAATGTTCAACTGAGATGAAAGCCATAGAGGCACACAGCATAACCCACAGGTACGGAAAGGTCACTGCCGTTGATGACATCTCCTTCATCGTTGATGAAGGTGAACTCTTCGGATTCATCGGTCCTGACGGCGCAGGCAAGACAACCCTCTTCAGCATCGATGCAACGCTCATCATCCCTTCAGGCGGAAGGATGACCCTGTTCGGCTTCAATGTGGTGAGCGGCTTCAGGGAACTGCGAAACCATATAGGATACATGCCGGGACGGTTCAGCCTCTACCAGGATCTCACCGTGGAGGAAAACCTTAACTTTTACGCCACCATATTTGGTACAACCATCAGGGAAAACTATCGGCTTATCGAGCCCATCTACCGGCAGATAGAACCATTCAGGAAACGGCGTGCCGGTCGTCTCTCAGGCGGTATGAAGCAGAAACTTGCGCTTTCATGCGCACTCATCCATAAGCCACGGGTACTGATACTCGATGAACCCACAACCGGTGTTGATGCCGTATCAAGGACAGAGTTCTGGGAGATGCTGGAAGGACTTAAGAAGGAAGGAATAACGATAATAGTCTCCACACCCTATATGGATGAGGCTCTTCGCTGTGACCGTATAGCCCTGATGCAGCAGGGGAAACTGCTTGGCATTGACACCCCGGCCGCCATAAGGGCCTCCTACGGCAGGCAGCTATGGGCTGTCAGCCACCCTGAAAGATACAGGATATTGCTGGTTCTGCGCAGATTACCACAGGTGACAGGTACTGAGCCATTCGGCGACTCAGTCCATATAACCCTCCGCGAAGGGACCACCCCGGAGGATGTGCTGAGATCCCTCGGGGAAAACGGAATATCAGGTGCAGTTATAACTGCCGCCACCCCGGGAATTGAGGATGTGTTTCTTGAACTGATGAAGAAGGAGGTCGGAGGGTCTGAAGGTCTGAGGGTCTGAGGGTCTGAAGGTCTGAAGGTCGGAGGGTCTGAAGGTCTGAGGGTCTGAAGGTCTGA
>SBFZ01000049.1 GCA_006227095.1 Bacteroidota bacterium
TTTAAACGGATTCTAAATAACTAAAACCCCTCAGACATGAAAAAATCGTTTCTTCTTGCAGCAGTTATTCTCCTCTCTACCGGCCTGCTATTGGCACAGGCAGATGAGGACAAGGTAAACAGGATTCCCCTCATTGGTGAAAAAGCGCCTTCTTTTGAGGCTGCATCCACAAATGGTACACTCGTCTTCCCGTCAGATTTCGGAAACCAGTGGAAGATACTCTTTGCACATCCGCAGGATTTTACTCCGGTTTGTTCATCAGAACTTCTTGAGCTGGCATCTCTCCAGAAGGAGTTCGATAAACGCAACGTAAAGCTCGCAGTCATTTCAACTTCCCCTCTGGAAGATCACAAATCGTGGAAGAAGGCACTTGAAGAAATCGAATACAAAGGCAGGCCTGCCACAAAAATCAAGTTTCCCCTCATTGATGATGAAAACAAGCATATCTCGAATGAGTACGGCATGATTCATCCTTCCATCAGTGGTACCAAAAGTGTACGGGGAGTATTTATCATCGATCCTGAAAACATTATTCGTGCAGTCTCATTCTATCCGATGAATGTTGGCAGGAACAGTGAGGAAATACTCAGGACTGTAGAGGCACTTCAGGCTGCTGACAGTCAATTAATGACCCCTTCAGACTGGAAGCCGGGTGATGACCTTCTCATTTCCGTTCCTCCTGTTACGGATCAGAGAGCTGAGAACGTGCCCGATGGGTACTATAAGCTTGCATGGTTCATGTGGTACAAAAAGGGCAATGCCGCCAATTGATCCCTTGAATGAATGAATTGAAAGAACCGGCCCTGGAAGCCGGTTTTTTTATTTCATCGCCTGATGTAGAGATACCCGCTTACCGAGAGACCGTTTTCGGCCCTGATCACATAGAAATAGGTATCAT
Source organism: Bacteroidota bacterium (assembly GCA_006227095.1). Taxonomy (GTDB): domain Bacteria; phylum Bacteroidota; class Bacteroidia; order Bacteroidales; family VadinHA17; genus SR-FBR-E99. The sequence continues at coordinate 899 of SBFZ01000049.1, forward strand.
CTGGCAGTGGTTCACCGTTATACCTGGTTCCGTGCCACAGGTTGTCATAGCTGCCGTTTTCATACACAAGTGCTCCCCTCCGGTCAAAGACCGTCAGTTCAACGTTCCCAAGCACCTCTATGTTTTCGAGTATGAAATAGTCATTCAGCCCGTTCATGTCAGGAGTAATAAGCGAGGGTAGCAGGATGTTCCTGACAGTTATCAGCAACTCGTCGGTGGCATCGGGGCAGACACCGTTTGAAACCCTCCAGACCAGTTTGTTTTCGCCAAGGGAGAGGCTGGTTACGGTTGTCTTCGCTGCATCGGGATCAGTAACTGTTCCGGTGCCTGATTCAACTGACCATAGACCGGAAGAATATTCATCGGGTTCGGTTGCTTCCAGGGTGGTTCTGAATACATATGTCAGTTCCTGGTCAGGTCCCGCACTGGCAGTCGGATTTTGGAGCACTGTAACCGTTACCGGGCTTATGGCAGAGCATCCGCCGGCGATTGTTCCCCTTATAAAATAAATGCCCTCAGGTGCGGCCGAAGGGGTATTTAAAGGAATAGTTGCCTGTATATCTCTCCAGTAAGTGAATGTAAGGTTCGGAGTCGAGCCTGCAGTGACCGCCGGCCTTGTCAGGTCAGCAGTACCCGGGGCACAAACCGGGTCAGGGTTATGGATCACCAGGGTTGGCACAGGACCTGGCTGGGGGTTGATTACCACATCAGAAGAGACAGCCGAAGTACAACCTGCGCTGTTGGTGACGGTAAAGTTGTACGTTCCCGGGTTCAGGCCGTTTACCGTGACTGAAGTGCCTGTTGAATTGATCGTAATGCTTCCGGGAAAGCGTGTGAGTATCCATTCACCGGTTGCCGGCAGACCGTTTAATACCGCACTTCCTGTTGGCAGATCACATGTCGGATGGGTAATTGTTCCGGGTACCGGTGCCGTTGGGGTAGGCGGCTGGGCATTGATTGTCACAGCCTGGGACTGCGGTGAAGTACATCCGTCAGTGTTGGTGACTGAGAACGTGTAGGTGCCTGGCTGCATTCCTGTTACGGTGGTACCTGGCCCGTTGCCTGAATAGATGACTCCGTCAGGGTGCCGGGTCAGTGTCCACGATCCGGAGGTCGGAAGTCCGGAAATAGAGATACTGCCGGTTGAAATATTGCATGAGGGCTGGGTTACCGTACCGATAACAGGTATTCCCGGAATATCAGGGCCCTGGATGATAATGACTGATAATGATGGTATTGATGTGCAGCCGGCCTCATTCGTCACTGTGAATGTAAATGTTCCGGCCGGCAATCCGGTGATCAGGGTGGTGCTCCCGGAACCCTGGGTAACATCTCCTCCTGGTATCCGTGTGATGTTCCAGATACCGGAAGGAAGGCCTGACAATACAACCGTACCCGTTGGTGAACTGCATGAAGGTTGAGTGACAATACCCGGGACCGGCGGGGTGGGAACAGCGGGAGGATCATTTATGGTGGCGTCTGCTGATGGGGCAGAGGTGCAGCCATCGCTGTTGGTTACCGTGAAGTACCAGGTGCCGGCAGTGAGCCCTGTGATGACCAGGGTTGTCCCGCTGCCATCATAGGCCTGCCCTCCGGGATAGCGGATAACCGTCCAGCTACCCTCATCCGGCAACCCGCCAAGTAAAATGCTTCCGGTTGTTTCAGTGCATGAAGGCTGGGTGACTTCAGTTACCACCGGGGCGGAGGGGACGTTGGGCGCGGGGATGATTAATATCTGGTCTGAAGGCAGGGATGTGCAGCCGCTCTCAGTGGTGACGGTAAAATTCCATGTGCCTGCCTCAAGGCCCTGGACAGTATAGGCTGACCCGGTTCCGCTGATTGTTTCACCGTCGGGAAGCCTGGTAAGAGTCCAGGTTCCGGTTCCAGGAAGCCCTTCAAGCACAACACTGCCCAGCGGGTTATCGCATGAAGGCTGGGTTATGCGGCCCACTTTCGGGGGATCAGGATTCACGCATGCAATCTTGACCATATAGTCTTCAACCTCACCCCATAAAGCTGTTCCGGTGCTGTTATAGACCGGAGTGGTTGTTGATCTCGGACCAAGCCTGAAACGGGCAAAGGTCGGCCTCGATCCAACAGCATCAGACGGAACGGTAATATCAAGGTTAAATATGCCGGAGGATGTTCTCCTTATATCAGTTGCGATTCTTTCAATCCCCTCCTCGAAAATGCCGTTTCCGTTCCAGTCAATCCAGGCGTTGAAAAAAACGGCCGACAAAGGAGGCGTTACCACCTGGTACCGGATTGTCACCTTTGCCCCCTGAGTCAGTTCCGGTATTGTTATCCCGTCTTCATCATCGATTCCGTTAAGGTCATCTCCGTCAGCCTCACCAGAGTATTGCTGTGACACCTCGGTATCCGGCGCTGATCCAAGGTAATGCCGTCCGTCCGTCGCATGGTCAGCCGAACCATAGCTCAACGGGGCATCGCCGAAGTCGTTTGTAAGGGCCTGCATTATCGGAGCGGCGGCAACATCAGGCATTTTCGCAAAGGACAAGCTGACTTCACCGGCGGTGCCGGTTGAGGGCGCTTTTGCTGACAGAAAAGGCAATGCCAGGATTAAGATCGTGATCTTTGTTATTTTTGCCATTTTCTTTCTTTTCCGGACTGTTCCTCTTTCCTGATACCATGAAAAGTTACAAGTTAGAGATGATATCAGGCATATGCAAAGATAATTTGACCACATGATGATTGTGATTGCGGCAATGATAGCCTGCAAATCCCATTTTAAGCCACTCCGTGCCCTGAAAATATGTTGCAGGGCATAAATCCTGATTTGACGAACATCTGTAATCGGTTGATAAATAAACCATTTGTAGGCTTAAAAGTTCTTTCTTTCCGGAAAACTTGACTTTATCCGTTGACTGTCATAATTTTACGTTTCGTTATAATTTTAAGGGCAAAGAGTTCTCTGTTAACCACTATAAAAACGGGAGGAATCAATCAATGAAAGAAAGAATGCAGGAATGTTCTCCGTCATCAGGTGCTGTTTACGGGCTTGGACTGATCGGGGCGGCAATTTACTTCATATCCACGGCTACAGGCTTCTGGATGGGTGTCCTTGGATTTCTGAAGGCCATAGTATGGCCGGTGTTTCTTGTTCTGGAGGCCTTCAGGACACTCGGGGTTTAATCAATCATCTCCCGGAAGTCCTTTTATCAGTTTCCGGGCGGCTTCAAAGGCCAGGCGGTTACGGGGCCGGCCGGCAATTAAGGCTGGTTGCCTACTTATTCAGCGTAACTCTTCCTGGGCAGGCTCTTTCTGGGTTTCGCCGCAGAAGCGGCAGATCTTTGCAGTCAGCTGTATCTTTTCCCCGCAGTGCGGACACTCCTTATGATCACCGAGCCCTGACATCAGCTTCTCCTTTTCATCCGCAATGATCCCCTGGAAGAGGTTCAGCTCGGAATCGGTGATGAATTTCACCGGCTGGGCAATGCTTCCGCCGGCATATTCAATCACCAGGTATCTTCTTCTGAGTTTAATTATCAGCCAGATCCCTGCAGCTATTGCAATGGCTGCAATGCCGAGCATAATCCAGGTTGACTGTCGCACATCGGAAAGCAGCCCCAGTATTGCAGCCAGCACCCCGAAAATAATAAGTGATGATCCGGCCAGCGGCCTTGTCACCTCCTTGCAGGCCGTACCGGTTATATCCGTCAGACTTACAATTTTTTTCCCCCTGGCGACCCTTATTCCACCTCCGCGGAGACCGGAACGTGACTCGTACAACCTGCCTACCTGGTATACTCTTTTATCCGAAATTATTACTGCTGAATCTGACAGATCATCATCTACAAGAAGTGATGAAAAATAATCCTGACCCAATATCGCGGTGAATTTCTCGTGCTGAGATGCAAAGAGGTTTTTGTAATTGTATTTCATCGATACTGTCAGTTAAGCAGAGGGACCGCGATAGCCTGCAATTCTCCCTCAGCCTGCCCAAATTTCGCGAATAAACCTCATAAAATGAGCGGTACAGGCGTCAAAAGCAGGATAATTTTGACCAACAATGTGGTTGAGGGGACAAATGGACTTAGTTTAATGATTATACCACAGGAGAGGGCAAGTATCGCTGCATCAGACCGATGCCTTTACTCAAAGTGGAGTGATAGTACCCACATGCGCGACTTCAGTTTTTCTATTGAGTTGCAATATTCAGGGTACTCAGGGTGAGGGTCATGGGCAATAACGTCTGCCAGGCCGTTTGACATTTTTAATTCAACTGACAGCCTGATCCCGTTCATATAAAATCCCACACCCGCACCTGCCTCATAGTAGAGGTCAGGTCTGTTGAGACGCAGGTAAACCGGTCGTTCAAGACGGTATTTTTCCTGCGCGTAGAAATCATACCTGTAATTTATTCCGCCAATGATGTAAGGCTTGATATTCTGCATTCTCCATCCATATCTCAACTGCAGGGGAACTTCAATGAAACTGGATTCCACCTTCTGCGGGCTGAATACAGTATCAACGGGGCTCGTTGTCGAGAAATTCACGTTCCTCTGCCCGAATGATATCCCTGGCAGAAGCCTGACATCAAAAAACTGGTTGAGCCTGAAATTCAGAACCAGATGAATATTTATGCCCGGATTGACTGTACCCCTGGAAGGATATATTGAATCAGTGGCTGTGAACTCCGCTGAAGGATCAATACTGAAGGTCATCAAATTGAATCCGAGGGTATAGCCGGCATTGAAGAATTTCTCATCCTCCCATGGCCCGTCAGAGGGAACCTGTTGCTGGGCGGTGAGGCCCATCCCGGCCAGCAGCATCACTGCCGCAAGGCATAAACTCTTTCTGCTGAAACTCATTTCCGAAGGCTATTGCAGGTCCAGGGAGCTAAGATAATAATTCCGTGTGACTCTTTAATGTGATTGTGACTGAAAGGCCAGCCCGTGAATAGCAGGACCGTTTGCTTCCGTCCAGGCTGTCAGAAAGGAGTGCAGACCCATCCGTATGACTCCAGCTTGCTCTTTGTCATTGCATTGCACACCTGCTGAAACTCACTTGTGTTATGGGGATTTTCGCAGTACCAGCAGATGGGAACAGTATCACATGATGCAAAGGTCAGCATATATAACATGAGCAGCATCACTGCCAGCCGCATGCATACTCTTCTGTTCCTGGAAATCATTTTGGGTGACTGTTCAATATGGTGCAAATTTATATCAGGCAGCATGATAAATCAAAATCATTTTGACAGGCAGTTCCAGGTCAGGGTCTGATAAAGGGTTTCCGGTGGTAACGTTTTGATGAAGTCACAAACTCCTGTGGTCATGGTTTCCTCCTTCATCTATCTGCGGGGAATGTATACCAGCCTTGTCCTGTAGGAGACGCCTCCGTGTTCAGCTGTAAATGTGTATACTCCAGGGGCAAGGCCCGCTTCTTCAAGGTCAATTAACGTGGTTCCGTCTATCTCTTTCACCATGACTGTTACCCCTGAAGCCGAGATTACCCTGAGTTTAATTATACCGGCGTCCTCATCTCCTATGCTGACCACAACCAGTCCGTCTGACGGATTTGGATAGAGAGACAGGTCACCCCACTTCCTTTCCAGTATCTCTTCGGATGCTGTTGATACCGGGTCATTGGCAAATGGTGATCCTCCCTTATTGGCTGAGCGTCTCCAGTAGGAAGATATGTTGGGATCGCCCGCCGGGTCTCCTGCCTGTGAGACCAGTGAATAGCCGCCGCCATCAGCCTCTGCAGGCCAGGGAGAATCATCGGAGAAGGTAAATGAGAATATCCTGTTGCTGTTTTTATCCGTGACAAGCACGAATTCACCGGCGTTGGACAGATTTCCGCTGAAGTTGCCGCTGGGGCTCATGCCGTAATATGCATAGAATTCCTCGGGCTTTGATGCGATGACCCAGAAACCCTTCGGGGGAAGCATGACTCCCTGGGGTACCCTGTAGTAAACAGCCGTGTCAACTGTTACACCTGAGATATTCACTGCCCCTTTTCCCGTATTCTTAAGTTCGATGAACTCGAGGTCCTTACCGTCAACGGTGTCAGTTCCGTTTATCAGGTCAGATGGGTGATAATGGACCTCGGTAACTTTAAGATATGAGTAATCTTCATTTACAGCGGAAAATCTTACCTCCTTCAGGGCGCTCCAGACCTGACCGTCATAGATGCGCGACCTGAAAATGGTGGAACCGGTAACAAGCAGGTTGGATCCGTTCTGTGCCTGGACCGCCTTTGATGAAACTGTTCCTCCGATCAGGCGAGGGTCAGTACCGTCAATCGTGTAGTAGATCTGGCCCCTGTTGTTCGGGTTCTCAAGTGTGACGGTCAGGGATGAGCTGACAGCCCTTTCTGCTGCCAGTGTCAGGCCTGATTCCTTGACAACCGTGGGTTCCAGTGAAGGATACAGGTGTGCTGACCTTAGCTGGCTGACCACTATGTCAGATCTGACCGGAAAAAAATCGTTCTCAAGGCTGGTAACTTCCGGTATCCAGTCATCATTCCTGTCCCTGGGATCCCAGCTTTTTGCATCTCCCCACCTTGCAGATTCGGCGATTATAGCCATATCCACCTGTTCCTTCCTTGTACGGAAGCGGTTGATGCATTGCCCCGGAGAGAGTGCTCCTCCCAGTGAAAAGTGTTTGTATGCCCTGTCCGCAAAGCGAAGCCGGTATTCGGCATTGGAAGCAAGTTTGTGATGCAGCCACTGCGGCTGGAAATTATTGGTGCCGGATGCTGTCATTGCGGGGTCAGTGATGGTAACCCTGTTTTCAATGATGCCGTCACTGAGGGCGTATGGAGTAACAAACATCGAATGCTCTGAGTCATGTGCAAGAAAAACGAAACCTTCGCCCTTGTTTTTCCGGTTCAGGATGGCGAAGTAGTTGTTGGCCATTGCATTCCCTGCCCAGGCTGAAACGGGAGCATCGAAGTTACCCGTATAGAAAATCACCAGCATGTAATCAATAAGGTTGTCAATGTCAACCCAGACCCTCGTGTTTTTCACCGGATTGCCGTTCTGGTCCTTGCCTTCAAGTGCAAAGTAGTCAGCATTCGATGCAAAACCCCTGACACAGCGGTTCCAGAGTTCCTGCCATGGTGCCATTGTGCCGTCAGTTGCCTCATTGAAATATGGCCATGCTTCCACAGAAACCTTTATCACATCATAATCATCCTCACCGTCGCCGAAATAGGTCTCGGCATAATCGGCATCAGCACGCTCCTCAGTCTGGAAGAGGCCCCAGTACATGCCATTCAGGTACAGATGATAGTACCTTCCCCGCGTATACGGCTGTCCCATGTCACGCTGCGTGTCACGCGAGAAGATATCCCTCAGGAAGGTATTATGCGGATCACCATCCTTGCTCCAGGAGTAATTCTGTTCGGTTCTCAGGTCAACCTTGTCGAATTCAGCGGCTCCCTCATCACCAAAAAGCGGAAAGAGTAGCTTGCCGGGTCCGTATTCCTTCCTGAAGAAAAGCCGGAAGGCATG
>SBFZ01000110.1 GCA_006227095.1 Bacteroidota bacterium
ATCCCACCGAAAACCCCGGGATGGAGTGTCTTGACCCTGCCCCCCAGAATGGAAGGATAGGTTGTGATATCTTCCACCTTACCTGCAGGAATACCCGCGGCTGTGATAAAATCCCATGAACCCCCGGTGGAGATGATGGTGACACCCAGCTCACTTAGTTTTTTAACAATGGCTTCAAGACCATCCTTATAATAAACTGAAATAAAGGCACTCTTTATTTTTATATCACTCATCACCAATAAATTAGATTAAAGATACGAAGGCGGAAGCAATCGGATAAAAATAGATATTTTTTTTGATTGGCAATGTTTGTCAAATAATTGAATTGATGATTTATCGGGGTTGTATGAATGTTTCCTAAATGACTATCTTTGATCGGAAAAAAACGGGGTTATGTGGTTAAAAATGTTCAGGGAGAGCTTTCTGTTCGCCTTCAGTTCCGTTGCGGTGAACAAGCTTCGGACTTTCCTCTCGCTTTTCGGTATCACAATCGGGATTGTCTCAATAATTTCTGTTTTCACCGTATTTGACTGGATGGAGAGCAGCATAAAGGAGAGCATTGCCACCCTGGGTGACAATACAATCTATGTCGAGAAATGGCCATGGACTCCCGATGCCAATATCAAGTGGTGGGATATGATACGGTGGCCGCCCCCTTCAGTTGACGACTATGAAGCAATAGTAAAGAGATCAGTATCCACTGAAGCCGTGTGTTATACGGTGGGTTCAGGAGAGGCTGTGAAATACCGGGGAAACGTGGCCAGTGAGACATTCGTGCTTGCCGCCACACACGGATTTGAGAATGTAAGGTCTTTTGAGATTGAGAAAGGGCGCTACTTCACCCAGAATGAATCATCATCCGGCAAACCGGTGGCAATCATCGGATATGAAGTTGCCAGCAAGCTTTTTGACAACGTGGAACCGGTGGGCAAGGAGATAACCATTGACAGGTACAAGGCACAGGTAATAGGAGTATTCAAAAAGGAAGGAAAAGGTGGCCTTAGTGACAACGGCATGGATGAGATCGTGCTTGTGCCGCTCGACTTCAGCCGGCAGTTCGTCAATTTCCGTAATCCATTCCTGAATTCTGATATAATGATCAGGGGGAAGGATGGAGTATCGGTTCAGCAGTTGTCTGATGAAGTGGTAATGATACTCCGTGCTGCCAGGCGCATCGGCCCCGGGAAGGAAAACAACTTCTCTATCAACCAGGCCAGCCAGATAACCAGCACCCTTGAACCGGTCTTCAGAGGCATCAACATTGCAGGCTGGATCATAGGTGGATTCTCAATACTCGTGGGCGGATTCGGCATAGCCAATATTATGTTCGTCTCCGTACGTGAACGTACCAGCATCATCGGAATACAGATGGCCCTGGGAGCCAAGCGGAGGTGGATTCTCATGCAATTCCTCACTGAATCGGTTTTGCTTTCGGTTACCGGTGGGATACTCGGCCTCCTGATGGTATTTATAGGTACACTCTTTGTAAATTACTTCTTCACCCTCGGCATGCACCTGACAGCCGGGAATATCACCCTGGCCATTTTCATTTCGGGTACCATAGGTATCATTGCCGGCTTTGCCCCTGCATCGGCCGCCTCCAGGATGAACCCGGTTGAGGCAATAGGCTATTCTTTCTGACCTGCAGCATTTCCGGTATCCTCAGCCCCTGATTCTGCCCTATTTTTCAAGGTATTCCGTTACCGGCGACAACCGGCCGTCAGGCCCTGGTACCGGTCATTTCCTGTTGGCAGCAACCCAATTTGTGGTACCGGTCATTTCCTGTTGGCGGCAACCCAGTTTGTCAGCTCCGTAAACTGGCTGACCGAGAGCTGCTCTGCCCTCAGGGAGAGCAGCGGCATCTCCCCTGCATCGGGCTGTACCAGCTCCCTGACCGGGTTCCGGATCATCTTGCGGCGCTGGTTGAAGCAACGCTTTACCACAGCCACAAACAGTCTTTCATCGCATCCCAGCCGTTCAACATTGTTGCGGGTAAGCCTTATCACTGCCGATTTTACCTTCGGGGGCGGAGAGAAGACATGCTCACTGACGGTGAAGAGGTATTCCATGTCAAACCATGCGCCCAGAAGTACACTGAGTATCCCGTAAACCCTGCTGCCGGGTCCTGAACAGATACGTTCGGCAACCTCTTTCTGAACCATCCCGACTACCTCTGTCACCAGGTGACGGTTCTCAAGAATCTTGAAAAATATCTGACTTGAGATATTGTACGGGAAATTCCCGATAACTGCAATTCTGCCTCCAAGTGGCTGCAGGTCAAGAGTAAGAAAATCGCCCTCAATGATCTCGGTCTGTGCATCCAGGTTTTGCTTCAGATAATCGACTGACTCGCGGTCCAGTTCCACCACCCTGAAGGCAGGGAGATTCCTTTCAGCCAGGAAACCGGTCAGCACACCCATTCCGGGTCCGACCTCGATAACAGTATCGCAGCCCTCCGCCTTCAATGCGTCAACAATTGCCGCAGCAATCCGCCTGTCCTTCAGGAAATGCTGTCCCAGGTGCTTCTTGGCCCTTACTTTATCAGTTCCCATGGAGGTACCAGTCTCTCAGATCCGAACCCGGGTATATTAATCCTCTCCAGCAGGTTCAGTAAAAGTTTGAGCACATTGTAATAGAGTGTAACAAAGAGGAGGACGTTCATAAGCCATATGACCAGCATATTGAACCAGAGGGTACCTATCTTGACGTTGCCAATGAGTTTGTACGGAGCATAAAAATGTGCCCTGCCAATCCGCGAATCAGGCATCATCAGTACAGGGTCTGATTTCTGGATGATCCGCTGGTCAGTTTCATAAATCTTTTTCTGCACCGTACGGTTCAGCACTATGTCAGCCATGTCATTGTTGTGTGTTGCAGTGCGAAGGCTGACAAGCTGCTCCTGGCCTATCGATGCCACAAGGTTACGGGTGATGCTGTCCTTTACTGCCGTCTGCTGGAGGTACTTGCGGCGGATTCTCTTTTGCAGTGAATCAAGGTAATCATTGACAATATACGAGGCATCTGATGTGAAGGGCTCCCTCTTAATCACCCTCATGGCCTGGGCGGGATCAGACCCTGTTTCGGCACTCAGCTCGCTTATATGCCTTTCGAGCTTCACGAGGTTATTCCTGTAAATATCTTCATACTCCGGTTTGCCTGCGGTGAAGGCACACTCATTGCTTTTCCGCTTCAGCTCGGGAACCAGGAAGGCCGATTGCCAGTCATAACGGCTGATCATCATCTCTGTCCCGAAATAGGGTTTCATGTACCTGTTTGACCGGAACTGCTCCACAGCCATGGCCTCATAGGCCCACCTTGTGGTCATGACATCACCTATGACGGGTACGTATACCTTTCTCGTAAGTGAATGATGAAGGTCATCAAACCTGATCATTGCTCCCCCAAGAAGCAGCTGGGGAACAAGCACCAGCGGTATAAGTATATAGATGCTTATCACTGACTTCATCCCGGCAGAAATGTTCAGTCCCACCATGTTCCCGAAACATGATGTGGTGAAGAGTATAAGCCAGTGACGCCACATCATCCCCTCCACCTCAAGTATCTGATGTGAGATGACAACATACATCAGCGTCTGCACCGCCGACAGCCCGAACAAAAAGGTAAACTTTGAGAAGAGATAGCTTGAGCGGCTTATGTTAAGATACTTCTCACGCTCCAGTATCCTGTTGTCCCTGAATATCTCCTCGGCACTGACAGTCAGTCCCAGGAAAAGAGCCACAATGACGCTCATGAAAAGGAATACAGGATAGCTCTTGTTGTCTGAGAAAAGGTAAACCCCGTCAGACATGTATTTTGAGACAAAGGCCAGGATGAATGCCAGCAGGGGCGGTTCAAGCAGGTTGATTACCATGTACTGCTTGTCGGCATATTTTCTTACCAGGTTTCTCTTTACAAATGTACCAACCTGGTTCCGTCTTTTCGGAATCTTGAAGTTGCTGGCCGGCAGTGGTTTCATTTCGGGTCTGCCGGAGAGGGTTGGTTCCATCTTTTGCCGGTACCGGTGATACCACTCCACCGGTGACACCTGTCGTTCCTGCCCTTTGCGGCCGTCAGGGTCAACTACCTTCGCCTCAACAATCTCAAGTATCTCGTCAGTCTCCACATTTCCACAGGTGGGGCATTCACTTTCTGCGGCGTTGGCCTGGGAGGTTTCGGTCTTGAAATATACAATGGCATCAACGGGGTCGCCGTCATAGATCATATAGCCGCCACGGTCAAGCACCCACAGCCTGTCAAACATCTTCAGTATGTCTGACGAGGGCTGGTGTATGATTACAAACACCAGTTTGCCGTTGATGGCCTGATCCTTGAGCAGCTCCATCACGTTCCCCGAGTCATGCGATGCCAGACCGGAAATGGGCTCGTCGGCAAAGAGTACTGCCGGTTCGCGCATCAGCACAAGCCCGATGTTCAGCCTCTTACGCTGACCCCCGCTGATCTTCTTGTTCAGCGGGTCTCCCACCATCATGTCACGATATTCATAGAGGTCAAGCTGTCTGAGTACAGAGACAACCACTTCGTTAAGCTTCTCCTCGTCATAATCGCCGAAGGTGAGACGGGCATTATAATAAAGGTTCTCGTAAACTGTCAGCTCCTCTATCAGGAGATCATCCTGGGGGACATAACCAATGAGACCGGTAAGCTCCTCCTGCTCATTGTGAAGGTCATAGCCATTTATATAGACAGCTCCGTTCTCAGGGTTGAGCTTGCCATTAAGAATATTCAGGAGTGTGCTCTTTCCCACACCGCTGCCACCCATGATTCCTACCAGGTTACCCGACTTGACACTGAAGCTCATGGGTTGTACGCCGTTGTCAGACCCCTTGAAGTGATATTCAAGGTTGTGACCTTCAAAGACGATATCCTCAACGAAATTGGCCCGAACAAACTTCCTGAAGATGGCGGTGTAGTAGAGCGGTGCTATCCCCTGTGCACGGATGTTTACTCCCGGCTCCAGCAGGTATGGCCTTAGCGGTACAACATTCCGGCCCTTGAAGTGAAGCTGCATCTTCCCCTCATACATGAAGAGAATATGTCCGGTGCTTTCCACATAAAGAACATAGATGGTGCCCCTGAGGCCCCTGGAGACCATATGATGCCATTCGTGATAGTTGGCATATTTCGAGGAGGCTTCACCAATGTTGTTCTCCCCCTCGATTGCAAGAAAGGCATCAGGCGCTATACGGTCAAACTTCATCCCGAGCATGAACGCCTGGGCATTCGTCTTTTCTTCACGGGAGATGTTGAAGGTACGGGCTACAATGTCAATTATTGACGACTCCTGCTCGGAGATGGTTCCGTCCTCAAAGACGAACTCGAGAAGTTGCAGGAACACGATCATCCGTTCCTCAATGAAGAGCCCCTTCTTGATCTGTCTGCAAATGTTGGTAATCTGGAAAGTGATCAGCGAGTCCTCGTCAGACAGCTCACCTTCTTCCACCGCCTTGAGCTCACGCTCATAGAAATGGAGATTGTTTTCATAGAGCTTGAAATACTCCTCCTCGAGCTCCTGGTTTAGATACCTGCGAAGGTAACTGCGAAGGATCTTCTTGCCTCTCGACGTAACCCCGGCGGGGTTTACAGTAGAGATAATGGCAAAGATATGTATCAGCGCATGTAATACTGATTCCCTCATAACCTTAAAAAAAGACCGCAATTTTTATTTGCGGTCTTCCGGTATCTTGTTGTTTTTACTTTACCAGTTCCGACCTGACCGAGTTAACGGCCTTTTTCAGGTTTTCGATATCCTCCATGGTGAGGCTTGTGCCTATATTTGCGTATACATCACGTATCGGCTGCATCGATGCAAGAATACGTCCGACAAGCGGGTCTGCATTAAGCGGGGAAGCCAGCTCCTCGAAGAGTTCAAACGACTTCTTCTGGTCAAGCAGTACCGATTCAAACCCTGAAAGATGGGCACCTGACTCGGAGACTGACATGGTAAGATACATACCTTCAACCCATGCACCACCTACCATCAGCACCGCAAGATTGGCCTGGCCTGCATCAACCATATATGAATAGGTGCGGTCAAATGCATCGGTAAGTATTGTAACCAGCGTGTCCCTGTTGTCAAAATTCGCCTTGATCCTGTCATAGAGAGACTCGTCATAGATCTTTGAGAGGTTCTGCTCAAGGGCAAGAGTGCGTATGGATGCGAGATAGTCAATTACATCCTGCTGCATGTTGTAGAGAGTTGCATAGCTGAGGTCAGCCCCGTAAACACCCAGATTGACCGAACGGTTGTAGCTCTCAACATAGTTGCGGGCATTGGCAGGAGGATTGGTGGCACCGAGAATGTATCCAAGATCCATGTCGGTGAGCTTCTTGATCACCTCTGCCGAGGTGGGAAGAGGATAAACATTCTCCTCTATCTGCTGCTCAAGGGCTTCGAGCTGAACTGCATTCATCTCCTTCTGTTTCCTTGATTCACCCCTGTTCTTGCAGGCGGATGCACCGGCAACTGTTATAATCAATACAGCAACCAGGATTTTTGTGAAAGTCTTTTTCATATAACTGATGTTTGGTACTTGTGTTTTGGCTATGTAAAAATAAGACTTTTTGAGAATACTGCCGGAATAATATCTGAAGAATAATTAAAGAGTGTTGTTTACCCGGGCCTCATGCCATGTAAACAGCATCCGGCACAAGGTTGTTCATTCTCATTTTCTGCTAACTTTGCATCCCGGAGAATTGAGAGGCCAATGAGATACAACTTCGACGAGGCTCCCTGCCGGGAAAACACAAGCTGCCTTAAGTGGGACAAGCGTGAGGAGGTCTTCGGCAGAGCCGATGTGATCCCGATGTGGATAGCGGATATGGACTTCCGTACTCCTCCTTTTATTATTGAGGCGCTGCGCGGAAGGCTTGATCACGATATACTGGGATATTCCTACCGGCCTGACAGCTATTTTGAGTCATTCATCAACTGGGTATCTGCCCTCCATGGATGGGAGATCCGCAAGGAATGGATCGAGTTCAGCCCCGGGGTGGTACCCGCACTGAACCTCTGCACCCATGCCTATACCTCCCCGGGTGATGAGATCATTATTCAGCCGCCTGTCTACCCCCCGTTCTTCGGGGCAGTTAATGATCACGGACGTAAACTTGTGTTCAATCAGCTGGTTGAGACGGCTGAAGGATTCCGCATTGATTTTGAAGGACTGCGAAAGGCTATCACCCCGAAGACCAGGATGCTTATCCTCTCAAACCCGCATAACCCGGTGGGGAGGGTATGGACACGTGATGAGCTTACAGAACTGGCGGAGATCTGTTCTGAAAAAGGAATAGTTATCCTTTCAGATGAGATCCATTCCGACCTGTTGCTGCCGGGGGCAAAGCATGTCCCGCTGGCATCAGTATCTGAAAAAGCGGCTGCAGTGACAGTAACATGCATGGCGCCTAGCAAGACATTCAACCTGGCCGGGCTTTCAACTTCATCCATGATTATTTCCGATCCCGGGCTGATGGAGAAATACCGGAAAACACTGATCGGTCTCCATATGCACCTGGGAAATATCTTCGGCAATGTGGCCTCGGAGGCGGCTTATACCCATGGCCGCGAATGGCTTGAGCAGCTGATGAATTATATTGAGGGGAACGTTGACCTGGTGATGGATTTCTGCCGTGACAGGTTGCCTGTGATCAGGCCGGTCCGGCCTGAAGCCACATATATGATATGGCTCGACTGCCGTGCCATGGGGATGAACGGCCCGGAGCTTAACCGCTTTTTCGTGGATGAGGCCGGGGTCGGTATGAATGAAGGCTCGCGCTTCGGCCCGGGTGGAGAAGGATTCATGCGGATGAACCTTGCCTGTCCGCGGGCAACGGTTCTCCGGGCACTTGAACAGATTGAAAATGCAATAAAGAATAAAGGGTGAGAAACAACGACAGACTGAGTGTAAAACTGACGCTCGAGGACGGCACCGTGTACCGCGGGTGGTCATTCGGCGCACCGGTGACAGCCGCCGGCGAGGTGGTCTTCAATACCGCAATGACAGGTTATCCTGAAAGCCTTACTGACCCCTCCTACCGTGGACAGATACTCTGCCTCACCTACCCGCTGGTGGGCAACTACGGTGCTCCCGGCAAAAGTGAACAGGACGACCTGTTTATGTTCTACGAATCATCAGGTGTGCATATCTCCGCACTGATTGTCTCCGACTACTCCTTTGAATACAGCCACTGGAATGCCATCGAGAGCCTCGACGAGTGGCTGCGCAGGAGCAATGTGCCGGGCATCTTCGGCATCGACACCCGTGCGCTTACAAAGAGGATCCGAGAGAAGGGCGCCATGCTCGGAAAGGTGGAGCCTGAGGGAATGACCACGGAGTTCTATGACCCGAACAAAGTCA
>SBFZ01000285.1 GCA_006227095.1 Bacteroidota bacterium
TTGTTTACTTCTGACGGTGAACATATTGTCTTTATCTCCAACCGCAGGTTTGAACCCACTTATTGTGATCTCGAATGGGAAATGGTATATCAAAAGATTGCCGGTATTTATTCCATTACACTCAAAAAGGATGGCCGGTCACTGATGCCCTACAAGAGTGATGAGGAGCCTACAGGGACAACGGCACCTTCGGAAGCTGGGGCAGTGCTTTCAGTGAAGGGATCAGGATCAGCTATAGCATCAGGGCAGGCAAGGCCGGGCAGACCGGGCAGACCGGCCGGGGTAGCCTCTGTCACCGGTGCAACCTCAGAGGCCGGATCAGCAACTGCAGTTCGGATCGACTTTGACGGCATCACAGACAGGGTGGAAGCCCTGCCGCTGGAAAAAGGCAATTACAGGAGCCTTGCCCTGAACGACAGGGCCCTCTTCTACCTCAACAGTGATGAAGGCAACTTCAACCGTTTCGAGGTGGCCGGACACGGTCCGATGAACCTCTCTTCATGGTCATTCAAATCCGCCAAGTCATCATCCCTGGCTGAAGGAATAGATGACTACAGGCTCTCAGCTGACGGAAGCACTATTGTCCTCCGCAAGGACGGGGGCGTATCACTTATGCCCTCTGATGGAGGAAGCCCGGCACCGCTGAAGCTGACCGACCTGAAAGTATGGTATGACCCTGTAAGCGAGTGGAAACAGATCTTCAACGAGGCATGGCGCATGGAACGCGACTACTATTATGAGCCGGGAATGCACGGTCAGGACTGGCCCGCAATGAAGCAGAAGTATGAGAAACTTGCCGACAGGGCCACATGCCGCCAGGATCTGACCTTCATCATCGGGGAGATGATTGCCGAACTCAACACTTCACACACCTATGTTTACGGTGGCGACACCAAACGGCGTGCTGACCCTGTGAATGTCGGAATGCTTGGGGCTGATTACTCCATTGACAGCCAGAATAACCTCTACCGCTTTACGAAGATATTCAGGGAGAAGGACTGGTCGCGTGAAGCGTATCCTCCGCTGGCAAAACCCGGGGTTTACGTAACTGAGGGTGATTACCTGCTCAGGGTTAACAATACCGATGTTAAAGCCGACAAAGAGGTGTACAGTTACTTCATCGGTCTTGCCGGCAAGCAGGTGACACTGACGGTGAACTCAAAGCCAACGCTTGCAGGCGCCCGTGAGGTGACTGTTGTTCCGGCAGGCAGTGAAAACAGCTTCCGGTACATGGACTGGCTAGAGTCAAACCGTATGAGAGTGGATAAAGCCTCCGGCGGGAAGATAGGTTATATATATCTGCCTGACACCTGGAACGGGTCGGCAACCGATTTCCCGAGGTACTTCTACTCACAGACAAAGAAGGAAGGACTGATCATTGACGGCAGGTTCAACGGGGGTGGTCTTGATCCGGAGATCTTCCTGCAGCGCCTGCAGAAAAAGCCTCACGCTTTCTGGACACGCAGGCAGTCGGCTGACCAGCCTATTCCGCATCTTGCAGTTGATGCCCATATGGCATTGATAACAAACAGGTATGCCGGCTCGGGCGGAGATGAACTGCCATATGAGTTCCGCTGGTTCGGCATGGGTCCGATTATCGGAACGAGAACCTGGGGAGGCCTGGTGGGTGTTTCTATGTTCATCGAGCTGATCGACGGAGGAACTATCACCGCTCCTGATTACAGAATATATAATGAGAAGGGGGAATGGGTAGTGGAGAATGAGGGTGTGACACCTGATATTATCATTGACATTGACTCGAAGAAATATTCTGAAGGTTATGACACGCAGCTTATGAAAGCCGTAGAGGTGGTGATGAAGAAGATAACCGAAGAGCCGCGCCAATGGCTGCAGCATAAGCCATACCCGGTCGACAGGTAGCATGCCCGACCACAACGCCGGTTCCGGATCCTGACCGGCCGGTTCATAGTAGCCAATGGAGAGGAGGTGCCTGTGATACACCTCCTCTTTATTTTCCTGCAGCCTCAATCAGTTGCCTGGCAGCCTGGTCGCCCGGGAACCGATCGGCAAGCTGACGGGCATATTTCATGGCTTTATCCTTCATGCCATG
The DNA here is from genome assembly GCA_006227095.1 of Bacteroidota bacterium. Taxonomy (GTDB): domain Bacteria; phylum Bacteroidota; class Bacteroidia; order Bacteroidales; family VadinHA17; genus SR-FBR-E99. The sequence continues at coordinate 2,072 of SBFZ01000285.1, forward strand.
CTGCAGGGAGAATGTGGCCATGGCATACAGGTAATCATAATTGCCGGGCTCACTGTTCAATGCTTTTAGCAGGTATTCTTCTGCTTTGGCAGTGTTTCCCATTGTGTTCTCAAGCAGGCCCAGGTTGTACAGTATCCTTGTCTGATCCGGCATCAGGTTTGCAGCCTTCAGAAAGTATTCCCTGCTTTCCTCATACCGGCCCTGTTCCGCCAGCAGCATGGCCAGTGAGCTGTTGAGTTCGTGAAGTCCGGGATGATCCCTGATCAGCTCACGCAAATACTTTTCCGCCTCGGCCGTTTTGCCCTGCTGTGCGCAGACATTTGCCAGGTTCACTTTTGCCATATAAAACTGATCATCAACCAGCAGGGCTTCCCTGTAGGACGCTTCAGCCTTACCAAATTCTCCGGCATTGGCGTACATTATCCCCAGGTTGAACAGTCCTCCCGGAAAGTCAGCATTGTAGAGGTTTACCTCCCTGTACTCATCAAGAGCAGCCCTTCGGGCCTTTCGGGCAGCAGGACTCAGCTGCTCCTCCCTCACCTCTGAAAGCCTTATGCCGGCTTCAGCCCTTATACCCTTCACGGGATCATTGAGGAGAGGCATCATCAGCTTCTCATATGATGCTATATCAACCGGATTATAGCTCATTACGGCTGTATGCCTCACCAGTGAGGCGGGATCAGTCAGTGCGAGCTCCACGGCACGGTTCCCCTCCGGAGTGTTGAACCGCCCAAGGAGGCTTACCGCCGTGGCCCTCACCATCAGCGGGAAAAGTTCATTTTCTGCATACAGGATAAGATCCGGAATCACACTCCTGTCACCCTTCTCCGCTTCAGCAAACTTCTCACCGTAGTGTGGCCTGGTACG
>SBFZ01000003.1 GCA_006227095.1 Bacteroidota bacterium
GTACCTGCCAGAAGAAATGCTCCAACACCATATACCTCAGTCATGTCAGGTGTAACAACCTTCGGGTCCTGGCCGACAGGCTGCACCCAGCCCAGTTTGCCGTCTGCATAGACAGCACTGACAAGTGCCTTCCATGCGTTGATGACAACAGGAGTATAGATCTCTTTATCAAGTAGGCCTGAATTCACCCCGTAAGCCAAAGCATAACAGAAGAATGATGATGAACTGGTCTCAGGATGAGGAAAGCTCTGATGATCGAGCATGCTGGCGTGCCAGAAACCCTCTTTGTCCTGGCACGAGGCCACCTTCTCTGCCATTTCAACAAAGAGTTTCTCATAGAATGGCCGGTAAACGCTGTCATCAGGCAGTTCCTTCAGCAGGGAAACAAGTCCGCCCATCACCCAGCCGTTCCCGCGACCCCAGAATACCTTCCTGCCGTTTGCTTCCAGAACTTTTTCAGGGAAGTAGCGATGATCACGGTAAAACAGGTGTTCATCCTTATCATAAAGGAAATTCCAGGTGGCTTTATATTCCCTGTCCATGAACTCCAGGTACTTATTATCACCCGTTATAACCGACAGTTTGGCATAGACCGGGGGCGCCATGAAAAGGGCATCGCACCACGACCACCTTTCAGTGGTTCGCGGGTCGCTATAATCAAGCAGTAAGCCGGCTGCAGAAGGATGCGAGATCACATAATCAAGCCTGGCCTGTGTGGGTGCAAAAATAAGATGGCTGTCCCTGTCCGTTTTCTTTTGCCTGTACATCTCCAGATACATCTGGCAGACGGCAATATCATCAGCATGATACATGTTCCTGTGTGGCTGCCACCCGTAAGTTCTCCCGATCCTCCAGAGCCAGTCCATATATTTCCTGTCAGGGCTGACTTCTGCAAACTTCATCATTCCGGCATAGAGCGCACCATTGGTCCAGTCGAGCTGATGGTGTGGCACAGATGCTGAATTGTCAATCTGCCAGCCGGCCACTGCACTCATCACCTCCATGATGTCATCTGAATTCAGATCCGCTGAGAACTTCCCGGCTGCCTCATTTCCTTTGATGGCAGTGCTGTAATTTGTATAGTGCTCATAATGATTTACATGCATCCACATTACGCGGGGAGAGAGTGACTCCGGAGAGTTTCTTACCACGAAGGGTCGCACATTGTCCTTCAGTGATTTTGAAGTAATTGGAGCCCCTGAAAAACTTCCGCCCCTGTCAAGGGTAACCCATTCCTCAATTTCATACCGGTCATTCACCGGCCTTGAGAGGTAGACCCTGCATGGATCATTATGGTCAAGCACGATGCCACCTGAGTAATGCGGTTCAGGCTCTCTCTGCTGCTTTTGCCTGTCGAAACTTGGGAAGGCGCTGCCCGCACTGCAGATCCTGCTGTTTTTCCATCCGGTTCCTGTCCAGATGCCCCAGTTGTAGAAATGCTGAGTCTCTTCGGGAAGGGTGGTATAGGCAATCACAGGCCTTCCATCGCCGGTAAGGGCGATATCCCAGATCCATGCCCTCTGGTTTGCAGCTTCACCGTCAAATGCCCTCGGAACTGTTTCCTGGACAATCGGCAGGTTCTCCAGGTCACCCATTTTATTGCCGGCAGCATCAAAGAAGTTACCGCGCTCATATTTCAGGTAATAGACGGAGTTGTAATTTTCCTCTCTCGGGTGTCCGTCTGTAAATGCAAAATGGATAGCCGATTCGCCGTCAGAGACGATCTTGGTATAGGGACGGTTATAGATATTGTTGATCTTTTTCGAGACTATTGTCTTAGGTTCAGACCATGTTCTGCCATAGTCATCAGAAGTGATGAACGAAGGTTTCCAGTCATATCCTCCCCTGAAGAAGAGGTAGATCCGGTTATTTTCATTTTTCAGTAAAACAGGGTTGGTATAACAGGCCATTTTACCCAGATCGAGGGAATCCACGGCGGCAAATGATGTTATCTCTTCAGGTTTTTCAGAGGTGGTATAATAAACCTTTCCTCCGTGCCTGGTGAAGAAAACCATCAGACGTCCGTCAGGCAAAATCAGCAGTGACGGATTTACGTGGTCATCTGACTGGAGCCTGGGATAAATCAATGTTTTTGCTTCATCCCCTGTCCGGTGGTCCCGGCTGGCAACCATAATATCTCCGCCTGAAGTTACAAATCCGGTATAAGTCCGTTCATGGATCCCTTTATAATATATTGCCCTGGGGTCAGAAAACCAGCACCATGCTCCGTCTTCAGCAATTGTAACAAAGTCTTCGGCCCGCTGAGCGGCGACGGTAATCATGATGAACAGGAAGGGGCTTATCAGGAGAAATCTCTTGTCCATGGGGGCTGAGTGTTGAGGATTAATACCAAATAATTGTAAAGGAAATAAGACGGATGAGTAAAAGCAAACTCCGTTCCTGATTTTTTGTTACGGGTTCTTTCGAGCCATGTAATTGGAGGTTTGATTAATGTATATAAGTAATAATCTCATCAGAATACGGCATAGGAATTATTAGAATATCTGATATAATGTTACTTCAATTTCAGTAAATTTCAGGCAGAATATCATGGAAGAGCGAAGGAGAAAATCAAAAATGAAGCCCGGGAAGCCCGGTAAAATTGTAAAAACAGTAATAAGTGCTGAAGAGAGGGACAGGTTAACACCTGATCAGATATTACAGGATTTTCTTGAGGGGAATGAACGGTTCAGAAACAATAACCTTACCAATCGTGATCATTCGGAACAGATACGGAAATCTGCATTTGGTCAATATCCAAAGGCCGTAGTGATCAGCTGTCTTGACAGCAGGGTGCCTGTTGAAGACGTTTTTGATCAGGGAATCGGAGACGTTTTCGTTGGCCGGATCGCAGGCAATTTTATAAACGAAGATTTATTGGGAAGCATTGAATTTGCCTGCAAGGTGGCAGGAGCAAAATTGATCATAGTAAT
>SBFZ01000090.1 GCA_006227095.1 Bacteroidota bacterium
TATGGTACCGGTGTAAGCAATGCTGCAAAAGCTGACATTGTAAGGGGGGCTCTCTCTTCCTATTTCGGTTCCGGGGAGCTGTTCATCGGCAGTGACCTTCTCGGGGCAGCCAGGTCTCTCTGTCAGAATGAACCGGGTATAGCCTGCATCATAGGCACCGGTTCAAACTCATGTTATTATGATGGCACCAGCATTGTGGCCAATGTCTCCCCGCTGGGATATATACTTGGTGATGAGGGCGGCGGTGCAGTAATAGGAAGAAAGCTTGTTGCCGGGGTGCTCAAGAAGCAGTTGCCGGGGATAGTTATAGAAAACTTTTTCAAAGCCTACCCATATACCCCTGCGGAGATCCTTGACAATGTCTACAACATGCCTTTCCCAAACCGGTTCCTGGGGCAGTTTACAAGGTTCATCTCAGACAATATTCATGTTCCTGAACTGCAGGAGATGATTAAATCAAGCTTTGATGAGTTTATCGTCAGAAACGTGCTCTCATATCCTGAAGCCCGGAAGTATCCGATTCATTTTACAGGTAGCATAGCATTTCATTTCAGGCCATTCCTTGAGGAGTTGCTTGTCAGATACAGGCTCCGCCCCGGTCTGTTCACGCTGACCCCGATGGAGAACCTGGTTAAATACCATATTCAGAATACAGATATTTGATTATATGACTAAACAGGCTGAAACAAAACTTGACCTTAGCATAACGGAGTTGCCATCCAATTTTGAGGATCTTGACAAGATGACTGTCAATGAGCTCCTTACCAATATCAATCATGAGGATGCGAAGGTTCATATAGCGGTCAGGAAAGCGATTCCGGATATAGAGAAGCTGATCAACCAGATACTCGTCCGGATGATGAAGGGAGGCCGCCTTTTTTATCTCGGGGCAGGCACCAGCGGGAGGCTGGGTGTCCTTGACGCTTCTGAAATACCTCCCACATTCGGTGTTCCTGACACTGTGGTCATAGGGCTTATCGCCGGAGGAGAAACAGCCCTGCGCAAAGCCGTTGAGTCAGCTGAAGATGATACCACAAAGGCATGGAGTGAACTTGAGATTTTCAACATCAACACGAAGGACTCCGTTATCGGCATTGCGGCATCGGGTACCACACCATATGTAATAGGAGGCTTGCAGAAGGCAAGGGAAAACGGGATACTGACGGGTTGTATTACATGTAATCCCAAAGGACCTATTGTCAACGTTGCCGAATACCCGGTGGTGGTGGTGGTGGGGCCTGAATTCGTTACCGGAAGCACAAGGCTCAAGGCCGGCACAGCACAGAAGATGGTGCTTAACATGATCACCACCACCCTGATGATCAAGCTCGGAAGGGTCAAGGGCAACAAGATGGTAAACATGCAGCTTACCAACAAGAAGCTGATTGAACGGGGTACCAGGATGATTGTGGAGGAGCTGAACATACAGCGTGAAGCTGCCCGGATTCTCCTGATGGAACAGGGATCAGTGAAGAAGGCCCTGGAATTTTACAGGGAAAACTATAAATAGAAAGCATACCGGTCAGGGTACAACCCAGGCCCTGACCTGAAACCATACCAGTCATGACTAACGATGTCTTCAGCAAAATCGGTTCAGGGCTTACTCTCAGCCAGAAAATAGAGAGGCGAATTGAAGAGGCAATCAGGCAGAAGAAACTTCTGCCCGGCTCCAAACTGCCAACAGAAAAGGAATTGTGCGGGCAGTTTGCCGTGAGCCGCACTGCCCTGAGGGAGGCGCTGAGACGTCTCAGTGCCAGGGGTCTTATTGATATCCGCAAGGGAAGCGGAATGTATATTTCGGAGCTCAAGATTGAAGATGCGATAAACTCATTGCACCTTTTTTATGACCTGAGGTTCAATTCTGACCTGATACTGCAGATAATTGAGGTCCGGCGCCTCTTCGAGCCGGAGGTTGCAAGACTGGCCGCCCGCAACTGCACCGAGGAGGATATCCGGACACTGCAGAAGAACCAGCATGAGCTGGAGAAATGCAATCCTGACAACACGCAGCTTGAGGTTGATCTCATCAACCGATTCCATATGAACCTCTCAAAGGCAACAGGGAACCCGATAGTCATCATCAGCCTTGAGCCCGTTTACTCCCTCCTGCCCCGGATGCGAAACCTCATCTACGGGAATATCGAAGGAGAAAAGGAGTATACCATGAAGTACCAGAGCGAACTCATTGATGCCCTGAAGGATAAGGACAGCCAGAAGGCCTATGAGGTCTCCGTAACCCTCCTTGAGCGCAACATGGAGATCTACAAGAAGTACTTCAAGACAAACTGATACCCCATCCCGCTGAGTGAATGTATACCAGGCTGGCACTTGCATCGGTTCTGCTGGCACTGACCTGCCTGAAGGGTACAGCCCAGAACCCTGAATCTGCAATCACAGGGATCCACCAGGAACAAAGTGAGTATTATTCTGCTGTCTACGGCACCTCCATCCCGGCGGGCACGGCTTCCCCGGAAATGCCTGTGGCTCTCAAAAGCAGAAAAACCATCGAGCCGGCCTTCATGGTTTACGGATGGCACCCCTACTGGGCAGGTACAAATGCCTACCTCAGCTATGACTATGATGTATTGACGCATATAGCTTATTTCAGCTATGAGGTTGATACCGCCTCTGGCTCATATACTACCCTCAGGGGCTGGGACGTTACACCCGTAATAAGCTATGCCCATCAGCGCGGTGTGAAGGTGATGCTTACAGTAACCAATTTCGGCTCTGAGCGTAACACGAAGATCCTGACTGACACTGTTAAACAATGGACCCTCATCAACACACTTATCACACAGTTGCAGTCACGCAACGGTGACGGTGTCAACTTCGACTTTGAAAGTGTCCCCTCATCCATGAAGGCGAACATGGTCAGCTTCTGTAAAAGGGCAGTAAGGGGAATTAAGGCTGCACTGCCGCAGGCGGAGAT
>SBFZ01000408.1 GCA_006227095.1 Bacteroidota bacterium
ACTGCTATTTATCTGCGGTTTGGCGCTGAATGCACAAACCAGGCAGGTATCGGGAACGGTTACTTCTGCAGAGGATGGACTTCCGCTGCCTGGAGTATCCATTGTTGTAGATGGCTTGACTTTAGGGACACTGTCAGACTTTGAAGGACGCTACACCCTTGATGTTCCTGCAAATGCCACCAGGCTGGTCTTCTCCTTCGTGGGGATGAAAACACTTACAGTCTCCATTTCAGGGCCTGTTGTTAATGCAACACTTGAACCCGATGTTCTGGGCCTGGAAGAAGTAATGGTGGTTGCCTATGGTACAGTCAGGAAGGAGTCATTAACAGGATCTGCAGCTGTGATTGACTCAAAGAAGCTGGAAGGTCGCTCAGTCTCCTCAATGGGGGAAATACTGATAGGCTCAACCAGCGGGGTACAGACTACAGCAGCTTCAGGCCAGCCGGGAAGTTCTCCTGATATCCAGATTCGCGGGTTGGGTACCCTGAACACATCCTCGGATCCTTTAATAATTCTTGACGGGGCGGAGTATGCAGGAAGCCTGGCAAGTATTAACCCGGGCGATATTGAATCTATGACAATACTCAAGGATGCTTCATCAACAGCTCTTTACGGTTCCCGTGCTGCAAACGGTGTGATCATCATAACGACTAAAAGCGGGACTAAAGGCAGTGAGAATCTTATAATAAGTTTAAAAGCGCAGGCCGGATTAGTCACTCAGTCACTTCCACATTATGAATCTGTTGATGCCTTTGACTATTATGAGCTTCAGGCTGAGGCTTATGCTCAGACCAGGTACTGGGCCGGAACTAATGCTACCATTGCTGAAGCAAGATCATATGCGTATCAGAATATTTACTCCCAGCTCAGGTATAATCCTTTCGTCGGCACTCCCAACAACCAGATTGTTGGTTCTGACGGAAAGATCAATCCCAATGCCGAGATTGGTTTTCCTGATCTCGACTGGTATGAGCCTGCAATGCAGACCGGATACAGGCAGAACTATGATCTGAATCTCACCGGCGGAAGCAAGAAGATAAGCTATTTTTATTCACTGGGTTATCTTGATGAAAGAGGTTATACCATTAAATCAGATTTCGAACGTATCAGTACCAGGCTGAATCTTGATTATGATGTCAAGAAATGGCTGAAGATCGGGGCAAACATGTACGGTTCACTGGAAAACAGTGATATTGGGACATCAAATTCAGCAACATATGCCAATCCTTTCAGGAATGCAAGGATGACAGCTCCCATATACCCGATTTACCTGGTTGACCAGGCAACCGGTGAATATATACTTGACGGTGCCGGGGAAAAGCAGTACGATGACGGCGGACTCTATTCAAGGCCGATAAACCAGGGAAGACATGCAATAGCTGAGCTTAACTGGAACAGCGACGCCTATAACAGGAATAATTTTGGCAACAGGGTATTCAGTACATTTACTATTCTTGAAGGACTCACTGCTACTGTCAATGCCAGCTTAGACCTGCAAAACTATCATTACAAGGGTTATGAGAACCCGAAGATTGGTGACGGAGCCCCAACCGCCAGGATGGATGAGTCCCGCTACATAAGGACCTCTGTCAACTTCAACCAGTTGATCAATTATGAAAAGACCTTTATGGGTGTTCATAATTTTGCTGCTCTGCTCGGTCACGAATCATATTCCAGGGAATACACTTACCAGAGGGGATTCAAGAACCAGTTCATTGTAACCGGTATATATGAACTGAACAACTTTGTCAATACTTCAACAAATACGAGTTATACAACCAACAAGAGAACTGAAGGATATTTCGGAAGGCTTAAATATAACTATGACAACAGGTACTATATTGAGGGATCATACCGCCGTGATGGTTCATCAGCCTTCGACAGGAATGTAAGATGGGGAGACTTCTTCTCAGTGGGTGGCAGCTGGAGAATCAGTGAGGAGCAGTTTATGGCCAATATTCCCTGGTTGGATAACCTCAAGCTGAGGGCATCTTACGGGGAGGTAGGAAATGACAATATTGGTTCCTACGGCTACCAGGCTCTTTACGGCACCTATCCGAACGCCACATCACCGGGTATTCGCTGGGAGACTGTTGGTAACAGTGCTCTTACCTGGGAGGTGAACAAGACCTTTGATGTTGCTCTGGATTTCTCTCTGTTCAACAGGGTTAATGCAAGTGTGGAATGGTACAACAGAAAATCTGATGACCTGCTTTACGAAATGCCACTGCCTACCTCAATGGGGCTGTTGAGCCAGCCCAGAAACATTGCTGCTTTGTTTAACAGAGGTTGGGAATTTAATGTCAACGGTGACATAGTACGCAGTGGTGACTTCAGGTGGAACCTGACCCTTATAGCCTCTACTCTGAGAAACGAGATCACTTCTATTCCTGATCCCTTCGTTGATGGGACAAAAAGATGGGCTGAAGGTCATTCGGTATATGATTTCTGGTTAAGAAAGTTCTACGATGTCGACCCGACTGATGGCGCTACCAGGTTCCATGTATGGGAAGACGTGACTGATGAAGAGGGTAACGTGATCGGTTCACAGCTGTCTTACGACGCTGAGGGCGCTCCGGTGCTTACCAAGGACCAGAACTCAGCCGGATATGGTTATGTGGGAGCCTCTGCATTTCCTGATCTTCAGGGCTCTATTGGCAATCTCTTTACATATAAGGGATTCACCTTAAGCACCTTGTTTACCTATTCACTGGGAGGCATGATGCTTGATGGAGTATACCAGGGAATGCTTTCTGCAACTGCCGGCGAATCTTTCCATCCGGATGTTATGAATTCATGGAAAAACCCCGGAGATGTAACCAACTTTCCAAGGTTGCAGTATTCAAACTCCAACCTTTATGCAACTTCGGACTATTTCCTGATATCATCAGACTACTTCAATATCAAGAGCGTTTCGCTAAGCTCTG
>SBFZ01000412.1 GCA_006227095.1 Bacteroidota bacterium
GTTGCCCAGGATGTTATGGCAGGCGAATTGGAACGGCATCCTGACAGCAGGATTGTCTTCCTCTATGCTGACAGTGCAATGTATGATCCGGCTACCGTACGTTTATGGGATAAGGTAACAGCGGCTTCACGATTACCGGTCGGCGATGCTCCCGGGGCTGGTCCCGCGAACAGGTTCAATGATACTTCTGTGCCTGTTTCAGGGAGACCGGTTAAGGATACTTCCGGGATTGTTCCTGGTAAACCGGTTAAGGATACTTCCGGGGTTGTTTTCAAAAAACCGGCTTACGATACCTCCCGGGTTGTGTCTCACTGGTTTACAGGGACGACGGCAAAGCGTGATACGTATGGCAGCATAGCCTCACTCGAGTCGCTGCTTGATCCGGAAAGGGAAAATGTGATAGTTCTTGCATCAACGAGCACTCCTGTCGTAAGTTCAGTTTTTTCCGCGCTGCATACCCTTGCCAAAAAGTATAACATCAGGGTTATCGGTTATCCTGAAATACGCGGTCTTGAAACAATAGACCTCAAATACTATTATGACCTTGAACTGCTTATTCCTGCAGAGAGTTATATCGACTATAAATCTTCTGCCGTACAGTCGTTTACAGCATCATTCATGAAAAAGTTCAGAACCGAACCCATGGCAGAAAGTTTTGCCTGGAGGGGTTTTGACATTGCATGGTATTTCATAGGTGGGATAGCCACCGGAGGCAGGGAGTTCCTCAGGGATCCGGGCACCTTCAATCCTGCCCTTCTCTGCCTGGAGCCGGATTTCAGGCGTGACAGCCGGCAGGAGGGTTACGAGAACAGGGGTTTGTTTATCCTGCAATACCGGAAGAATATGACAATAGAGATCAGAAGGCCGTGGAAGGAGTCTGCGTTGCCGGAAGAGGATCAGGATGACAGGTTCAGTTCTCCTTTTTCAGGTTCATCAGGACGTAGTCGAGTAAGATAGGCAGGTCGTCAGGATTGACGCCATTTGCTTTCAGAACAGGTATATCATCATTAAATGCCGAAATAAAAGCTTCGGCAGTCATTTTACCTTCTGTTACAGCCAAAAGGTAAAGTTCTGCAGCCTGTCTGGTGTTTCCCCGGCACAGTTCCAGGTGACCCATATTTATTCTGTCATAGGGGGTTAACCCGCTTTCAGAGAGTCTTTCAAAGTATCTTCCGGCCTCCTCATATTTTCCGGTAACCAGGTAGCACCATGCTATCGGTCTGAGTACCCTTGAATTGCCCGGACTTTCGTATTCAATCCTGAAGTAATGCCTTAGTGCTTCATCATAATTGCCTGTATCCAGGCAGCAGTGAGCGGTCATCAGGATGGTGTTCAGATCGTCAGGGTCATTCTGCAGTGCACGGCGGTATGCTTCCAGTGCTTCAGCAGGCCTGCCAAGCCTGCGGAGGCAAAGCCCGGTCTTGCGAAGGGTCCATGTACGTGGTTCGATAATGGTTGCCAGTGAGTACTTTTCAAGCGCTTTTTCATACTCACCCGCTTTCTGACAGCAGTATCCGGCCTTTTCATAAAGCTCAGCATCATCCGTAATGTCAGCCAGGATTGTAAGATAAAGGGCAAGTGCATCTTCATAATACTCTTTGCTGAAGAAGTAATCGGCCATAGATCTGTCATCGGTGACTGAACCGCAAGTTTCCCTGTAAAACAGTGAATTATAGACATCCAGCCTGCCGGAGAAGAAGTCGTCAAATTCATTTCTGAAGTCAGAAAGCTTGAAGAAGCGGTAAAGGTCCTGGACGTACTGTGTCACATTTGTCCTGAAAACAGCAACAGGATCAGTGAGCTCATTGTCATACTTCATCTGTTCAAGGCCTTCAAGTTCCATCCGGAACACCTTAAGCATCAGGCTCTTTTGTTCAGCCGGCAGGTACTTCATGTTGAGGATCAGGGAGAACTTGTCAGAGTTGCAGATGAATGGAGTCTTGTAAAGGGCCTCGGCAAGATCATTGATGCCGGGACCGAGGATTTCGTCCCTGAATACTGAATCAACGGCTTCATGGTCAGGATAGAAGGGGATGAACCAGTTACGAAGTTCCCTGAAAAAATCAAACCTTTTAAGTCCTGAGAAGGCTGACATATATACATCTGATCCCTCCATCTGGAGGTTGGTCAATTCTTCCATTGTTTTGAACATCTCCTCAGAACCACTGAACATTTCTGACCAGTCTGGATTCTGACCCTCCTCCGGGTTTTCTCCCAGGATTCTGTCGAGGTCAAGTTTTTCCTCTATTTTTGGTTTGAGCCTGACCACTTTTGGAAGGATCTCCTCATTCATCCTGCGGCTTAGTTGCTCGGTATACCTTGATCTGATGGCCTGCAGCACAACAATCCTGCATCTCTCCCTGAAGCTTTTCAGTTCAGAGAGTTCACCTGCCAGTTTTACTATATCGGGGTAGAGGCTGAGACGGTCATTGTAATAGTAAAGGCTGAAGACGAGGCCGGTGATAGCTCTTTCCGCCACATGGGGTGTCATATCTGACGTGAGTTTTGCCATGAGCCTTATCTTCGCAGGGTCCCATACACGAAGGCTGCTGAGTGTCACAGCGCTGACAAAGGTGGCTATGTCATGCCACTCGAACCGGCCCGATCCTGTAAGCAGGTCAAGGAGGCTTTCTTCCGCTTCTCCATAATAATCAGTAAGCCACAGATGATTGAAAATTATTCCTGAAAGTCTTTCAGTTTCCCGGGCCTTCTCAGAGTGCGGTTCTGCCGTTCCAATCTCTGCCGAGGAGAGAAGATCGTCAAGGCGTGACTTGAATACCAGGTCATCAACGTTCTGGATGATATTGCCACCCCTCAGTCTTCCTTCCTTCTCCTCCCTGGCTCTGACAGAATATGTGTACCACCCTGAGTGACGTGCCAAAATGTCCTGTTTTATCTTGTCGTTAAGACGGAGAATATTCTGAAG
>SBFZ01000394.1 GCA_006227095.1 Bacteroidota bacterium
GGCAACAGGATAAACAGACACATCAAGGCATGCAAACGCATCTTCGTGATAAAGTCTGGTTTCATTTTACTGAGGTTGGTTAGATTTAAATAGGGTGTTAATTATCATTTGCTCTGAATTGAATTTCAATCACTTAAAAATTTCGCCTTCATCCCCTTTATCATGTTACGTGTATCTTTTACACTTTTAAACCTAAAAAAAAACAATCTTCCGCTTCAGGGTTATAGTTAATTAATGTAAAAAATACACTTGTGCTTCCTTACGCAATTTATAACTTTTTTTTTACATGAGCACAGATTTGAAAATTATTTTGCAAACGATTTAAATAATCTCTCTTGCACTCTGTTATTCAATGATTACCTCGTGTATTCCCGAAGAAAAATCCTTATTGAGTTTTACGTTAATCCTGATAGCAGTGGCTTTTACGGGTGCTATCTCAGCAACGTTCCAGGCATCCTTTGTAACCTGCAGTGGAGTGACTGGTGCGGCCTTCTTCCATGTTCCTCCAGCCATGTATTCTACCTCCCACGCATCCGGAATCCTGCACCCGCCGAACGGCCCGTCATCAAACCAGTAGACTTTTACCCTTGAGATCGTCTCCGGTCTGTCAAATTCAAATTTCACCCAGTCCCACCTGTTATTGTATGGCCACCAGTGGTAGTAGGGCCAGGTATGGTCATTGGAATTTGCCGGTTCAAGCTGATCTGTTATTGATGCCAGGGCTTTGTTCTGTATGCTTCCTGTGACTTTGCTTGTATAGGCTATTGTGGGGGCCGGGGTTGGCCTGGCGCTGGTTTCCCGGAATGGAAGCCAGACTTTCATCTCCCCGGGTCCGCGGTTATTCCAGAGGTAATAGGGTATCAGGGTCAGCTCATGGTATTCGCCGAGCGAAACCGTACCGTCAAGGTTCCTGGAAGCCTGCCTGGCCTTTGTGGTGATGACCTGTGTACCATTAAGCATATCAGCCATGTATGAAGTTGCGAACTCGGGATTCTCATCGACCACCAGACCCAGGACGTGACCGTCATCATTGTCAGGCCATTCGGCACAAAACATCAGCGGACCCCTCTGAACAGCATATTTTCCTTCATCCTCCTTCACCCTCTCATCTGCAAGGACTGTCCTGACCGGCATCGGAATGTCAAGTTCGATCCTGTCACCCGCCTGCCACTTCCGTGTTATAACGGCATAACCGTTTTCGATCCTTGCATCCTGCACCTCGCCGTTTACAAGTATCTTATGTTTTTCTTCCGAAGTGCTGCCGAAGTTGTAAAGACCTCCCGGCATGGCTTCATTCCTGGCCCAGCCCGGGATACGGATGTGTAGTGTGAATTTTTCGGCCTGTTCCGGATCAACTGTCATATTCACTTTCCCTTCCCAGGGGTAATTTGTCTCCTGGGTGATCTTCACCTTATGGGTGCCAAACTCAATGTCAGCGTTGTTTGATGCGAACAGGTTTACATACAGGTCTTTGTCGGTCACTGAATAGATATATCCAGGAATTGCAGGAATGAATCTGCATACGTTTGACGGGCAGCAGGCACAGCCAAACCATGCAGAACGTTCATGCTGGCCGTTTGACTCAAGCGGATTGGGATAGAAGAACCTGTCTCCTGCAAGGTTGACTCCTGAAAGGGCTCCGTTATAAAGGGTCTTTTCAAGGATGTCAAAATATTTGCCCTCGCCATGCAGAGAGAAGAGCCTGTGGTTGAAGAAAATGTCACCGATCGATGCGCAGGTCTCGCAGTATGCTGACATATTCGGCAGGTGGTATGGCTCGGCAAATCCTTCGTTACCACCGGAGGCACCTATACCGCCGGTGATGTACATCTTCCTGTAGACCAGGTCTTCCCATATCTTCGTTATGGCATTGATATATGCCTCGTCACCAAGGATAGCAGCCACATCAGCCATACCGGAATACATGTAGGTGGCCCTGACCGAATGTCCCACGGCTTCTGTCTGGTCAACCACCTTCATGTGGCTCTGTGAATACTCCTCGCCGTCATCACGTGTACCACGGGCATCAAGGAAGAATTTTGCAAGGTCAAGATATCTCTTCTCACCGGTAACCCTGTAAAGCTTGACAAGCCCCATCTCAATCACCTGGTGCCCGGGATAACTGACAAATGCATCCCATCCGAAATCCTTGTCCACAAGATCGGCTGATTTTATTGCTATATCAAGGAAGTCTCTCTTGCCGGTTGCCTGGTAGTGGGCTACGGCTGCCTCATACATATGCCCAAGATTATAGAGCTCATGGCTGAGGATATTTGTTTTTCCCCACCTTTCCCCTTCAGCCCAGTCATGGATTTTCCCATAACCCATTTCTGCAATGGTCCTGTTGGTATAGAGGTATCCGTCATCCTCCTGTGCCAGGCCTATCTTATATATTAAGGTATCAAGGTATGCTTCGAGATCCGGGTCGGGGAAAGTCTGGAGAGAGTAGCTTGCACCCTCGATTATCTTTGTAACGTCTGAATCATCAAAGGGATAGATACTCTGAAAAGCTCCTGTATCAAGTCCGCCGGCAATCTCGAAATTTTTGATTCTTCCTGTCGATTCACAATAACCGAATGCGATCGGGATTGTCACCTCATGGTTCTTCTGTATCCTCGGTGCCCAGAAGTTGTCTGTCATTTTCACCGATGTGAAGGGCACAGGCCTGATCGGGTAATTCCCGTCGTTGTTGCTTCCTGTGCATGAAGCCATGGTGATTGCCGCTGCAGCGGCGAGGATTGTAATTCTTCCTTGTAGTCTCATGATTATTGGTTGTTTGTCTTAATCCATACTGTCATTTCTCCTTTGCCCCTGTTGGCCCAGGAGAAATAGGGCACTGCCTTTGCCTCCCTCACATTCCCGGACGGGTCAGTAACCGGAAACCTCAGTGTCCCTACCCCGCCAAGCAGTTGTTTTTCGAATTCAAAGACCGGTTTCACCGATGTATCAACTGTCATCTCTCTTACCGGTCCGTTATCTGCCTCCTCAAGGCAGTAAACCATCGGCCCCACTCCGAGGGTCACCCTTCCGCTGTCAGCCTTTACCTCATCTTCTGCACGGATGAATCTTGGCTCCATCGGGAGGGAAATCTCAACGATGTCTCCCTTCCTCCATTCCCTTTCAATGTGCGCAAAACCTTCCTTTATGGGAGCCTTTGTCTTTTTTCCGTTTACCCTGATTCCAATCCTCCCCTTTGCAGGTGTGACATACCTGTAAAGATCTCCTTCAATCGGGTTTCCCCCTGTCCATGAAGGTATCCGTACGCCGATAGTAAACCTGCCATCACCGGCAGAGGGGTTTACAGTGACCTTAACCTCTCCGTTCCATGGGTAACCGGTTTCAACTGATACCTCTGTCTCGCCGGCAGGTGTTGCCAGGCGGGCCGTGGACCCAATAAACAGGTTGAGATTAATTCCACCTGCTGTTTCTGACCAGATATACTGCTTCATTGCGGGCATGAAGCGCGCGACATTTACCGGACAGCATGAGCAATCGAACCACCCTGCCCTCTCGAATCTTCCGTCAGACTCAAGAGGGTTGGGATAATAAAATCTGCAGCCATCCTGGCTTATACCTGAGATAAGTCCGTTGTAAAGTGTACGCTCCAGCACATCCAGGTACTTCGCATCTCCTGTAGCGGAGTAGAGGCGGTGGTTCCAGAAGACATTTGCAACTGAAGCGCATGTTTCAGTATAGGCCGTCATATTCGGTAACTCATAAGGTTCACCGAAGGCCTCGCCATATTCCTTGGAACCGATCCCTCCCGTAATATATATCTTGCCACCTGTTACATCTTTCCATATTTCTTCCGATGCTTCCAGGTAACTGTTGTCTCCTGTGGCGCGCGACAGGTCAGCCATGGCTGTGTACATATAGGCGCCCCTTACTGCGTGGCCCACAGCCTCTTTCTGCTCAAGCACCGGGAGGTGCATCTGCAGGTAGACCGAGTCATTGTAAACCTCGAACCGCGAACCGGCCGGATGCCTGATATAATCTTCCTGTTTTCCCCTTACATCGATGAAAAAGCGTGCAAGTTCAAGCCAGCGGTTATTTCCTGTCAGCTCATAAAGCTTAATGAGTCCTATCTCAATTTCCTGGTGACCGGGAGCCACTTCCCGAAGTCCCCATCCAAACTCTGAAGAAACCAGCTCTGCGTTTTTGAGCGCAACGTTCAGGAAACTGTCTGAACCGGTAGCAAGATGGTGAGCAACCGCAGCCTCATACATGTGTCCAACATTGTAAAGTTCATGGCTGACACGCTCGTCTATCCATCTCTCCCTTCCTGCTCCCGGAGCCATATTGACAGGATCTATTGTCCGGGTAGTGTAGAGGTACCCGTCTTCCTCCTGCGCTGCCGCAATGAGGGTAACAAGACTGTCGACATAAATGCGCAGTGCAGGGTCAGGCGTTTCAAGCAGCGAGTAGCATGCCCCTTCAATGATCTTGAATACGTCAGAATCATTATACCTCTCCCCTGTATGCTTCCCCTTCTTCAGTCCTCCGGCTATGGCGAAGTTGTCAATGCGTCCGGTCTCCTCACATTTGCCAAACACGTAGGGTATGGTTGCGATTCTGTTCCTCTCGATCAGTGGTGTCCAGAAACTGTCATTTACAGTAACCGCCTGAAGTGGGGGTGTCACCAGCCAGCCGGCCTGTTCCGCCTCATGCCGGGGAGTCTCACCTCCGCATGATGCCAGCATGACAGATACAAACATTATCGCCGTGATTCGTCCCATTAACCCCTGACTTCTTTCCTGATCGCTTTAAGCCTCTTCATCACATCATTGGCACCACGGCCAAAGTAATCATGAAGAAGCCTGTACTCTGCAAAGAGCCTGTCATATACGGCAGCATTCTCCCTTACCGGCCTGTAGGTGTGGTCTTTTACCTTTGCCATGACTTTTGCCGCTTCCATGATGGTATCAAAACCGCCGGCTGCCTTTCCGGCAGCCACAGCACCGAACATGGCCGATCCGAGTGCAGGTGCCTGTGGTGAGCCTGAGATCTTTATCTCCCTGTTGATTACATCAGCGTAAATCTGCATCACAAACGGATTCTTTTCAGCAATACCGCCTGCGGCATAAAACTCCTTCACCGGAACGCCGTTTTCCTCAAAGGTCTCAATGATCATCCGTGTACCGAATGCAGTAGCCTCTATCAGGGCCCTGTATATTTCCTCCGGTTTGGTTATGAGGCTCATGCCGGCAATCATACCGGTCAGGTCAACATCAACCAGTACCGACCTGTTGCCGTTCCACCAGTCGAGTGCCACCAGGCCGCTCTCACCGGGCTTCAGGCGTGCTGCCTTCTCGGTGAGCAGTGTATGAAGATCAACACCGTTGGCATCGGCCTCTGCCTTGTATTCCACAGGAGTACAGTTTTCCACAAACCACTGGAAATGATCTCCCACACAGCTTTGTCCGGCTTCGTATCCGAAAAAACCCTCTATAATTCCGTCTTCAACCACTCCGCACATGCCCGGTACTTCATGTTCAGTGTCACCAAGAAGCATATGACAGGTTGAGGTACCTATTATTGCAAGCATTTTACCCGGAGAAGTTATACCCACTGCAGGAATTGATACGTGTGCGTCAACATTTGCCACTGCCACTGCAGTACCTTCCTTCAGGCCGGTAAGCCTGGCAGCCGCAGCCGTGATGGAACCGGCTCTTGTTCCAACCGGGAGCAGGGTCCGGGAGAGCTTCTCATCAACAAGCTTTTCCATCTTCGGGTGCAATGCCCTGAAAAAATCATCTGACGGATAGCTCTCATGCTTGTGCCATATAGCCTTGTATCCGGCAGTACATGTATTTCGCGTTTCTGTCCCGGTAAGCTGCCACACTACCCAGTCGGCTGCCTCGATGAACCTGTCAGCAGCATCATAAATCCCCGGGTCTTCATTTACCGTCTGCCATATCTTGGGTATCATCCACTCTGAGGAGATCTTTCCGCCATACCGCTTCAGGAATTTCTCTCCCCTCTCCTCTGCAATGGCATTGAGCCTGTTGGCTTCATCCTGAGCCGCATGGTGCTTCCACAGCTTGATCCAGGCATTGGGGCGACCCTTAAACTCTTCCAGAAAACAGAGTGGCGTTCCGTCAGCCTTCACCGGCAAAACAGTACATGCGGTGAAATCTATACCAACTCCCACAACCTGGTCCGGTGTCACCATGGCCATCTTCATGACCCTGGGTATTGTTATACTGAACACGTCGAGATAATCCTGCGGGTGCTGAAGTGCCCAGTCAACCCCCAGCAGTGTGCCGTCAGGAAGCTTCTCGTCCATGACACCGTGGGGATACTCATGAACGGCAACAGCAACCTCCTCACCGGTTGTGGTATCTACCAGGACAGCTCTTCCCGAGAGGGTTCCGAAATCGACCCCTATTGTATACTTGTGCATTTTAATATGTTTATGAATAATTTATTTCTTCTGTCCGTAGTATGCATTTTTGCCATGCTTGCGCAGGTAATGCCTGTCAAGCAGGTGCCTGTCAATATCCTGAACATCTGCAAGGCTGACCGTCAGGGCCGCCATACGGGCCACTTCTTCAAGGACCACTGCATTGTGTACTGCATCAGCCGGTGTGGCACCCCATGTAAACGGGCCATGCGATGCCACCAGCACCGCCGGCATTGTCAGGGGGTCTCTGCCTTCGAGAGCCAATGCAATTACCAGACCTGTATTATACTCATAGTTATCCTCCGTCTCCCCTGGCGTAAGCTTCCTGGTTACCGGAACAGCCCCGTAGAAATGATCTGCATGAGTGGTGCCAAGGCAGGGAATCGGCCTGCAGGCCTGTGCCCATGCGGTTGCATGAGTGGAGTGCGTATGAACCACACCGCCTATGGCCGGGAATGATTTGTAAAGGGCACGGTGAGTGGGTGCATCGGTGGAGGGTTTGAGTGTCCCTTCTATGACATTCCCGTCAAGGTCCGTAACAACCATATCACCAGCCGTCATCTCATCATATGATACTCCTGATGGTTTGATTACCATAAGCCCTGATGCCCTGTCTATGCCGCTTACATTTCCCCAGGTCATGATTACCAGTCCGTGCCTGACCAGTTCAAGATTCGCCCTGTAAACATCTTCTTTAAGTTTCTCAAGCATGATCTTTCAGATTTTACGGTTCTGCAGCCCGCCCAACACTGTCATCAGCTGACCGAAAGGTTGAAGAAGAATCCGTTCCTGGCAAGCTCCTTGTATTTCTCAAGATTGAAACGGTAGTACCAGGCACCCTTCTTGGATGTTTCCCTTTCCTTTTCATCCTGTTTGTCAAGAAGCTCCATGGACAGAATCTTCTTTCTGAAGTTGCGCTTGTCAACAGGCCTGAGATAAATTGCCTCATACAGGTTTTGCAGTTGCACAAGTGTAAACTTTTCAGGAAGAAGCTCAAATCCAATAGGATAGATCTTAACCTTTTCTACCAGCTCACATAGTGCCTTTTCAACCATCTTCCTGTGATCAAAGATCAGGTCAGGAAGGTTGGACATGGAACGCCAGTGGGCTCCGTTCTTCCTCCTGATCTCCGGATCAAGCTCATGAATTCCAATCAGTGAAAAATAGGCAGTTGAGATTACCCTGGCACCAGGATCACGGTTTACATCACTATATGTGTATAGCTGCTCAAGGTAGGTGTCTTCCAGGCCGGTCAGCGAACACAATACACGGCACGCTGCATCATCCAGGCTTTCGTCCTGCTGCACAAAACCTCCTGCAAGTGACCACTGCCCGAGGGCGGGCTCAAAGCTTCTCTTTATCAGGAGAAGCTTGAGCTCCTTCTCGGCAATGTCGTATCCGAAGATGATGCAGTCTACTGCGAGGTAATGCTTCGGGTGTTTTGAATAAATGTGTGTCATAGGCCTTTATTCAGTGTGTAGTACAGGTCATTCCACCTCAGCTCCTTCCTGAATTGCCCGATTTCGCAGTTATCATCAATCAACACAAATTCCGTTCCCGTCATATCAGCGAAGTCAGCCATATGTTCGGCTGTAAGAGCCTGGCTGAAGCTTGTATGGTGAGCACCGCCTGCATAAATCCATGCTGTGGCGGCAGTCTTGAGATCAGGGCATGGCTTCCAGAGCACACTGGCCACAGGAAGTTTCGGCATCGCCGGGCATTCAACCACCTTCATCGTATTGACGATGAGCCTGAAGCGGTCACCCATCTGTACCATTGAAGCAGCAAGGGCATCACCCAGGCTGGTCCTGAAGACCAGTCGTGCCGGATCATCCTTGCCACCTATGCCAAGAGGATGTACCTCAAGAGCAGGCTTTCCGGCTGCTATCGACGGACAGACTTCAAGCATATGTGCTCCCAGTATTGCCAT
>SBFZ01000338.1 GCA_006227095.1 Bacteroidota bacterium
TGTTGATAACTACACGGTCAATGAAAAAGGCGGAGACTTTAAAGTCCCCGGACAAATATACATTATTCCTCCGAGAACTGCCTGAGCAACTCACGGTAAGCAGAAAAGATCCTGGATTTCGAGATGAAGCCCACATAGCGGCCCTTGTCGAGCACAGGGAGGTTCCAGGCCCCGGTACGTTCAAAGGCCTCGAGGACGGCATCTCCCCTTTCGCTCAGGTCGATATATGAGGGAGGGATGGTCATCAGGTCCCTGATGGTAAGCTTGTCATACAACTCAGGCTTGAACATCTTGTCGCGCACATCATCAAGGAGTACCACTCCCTCAAGGATATTGAACTCATCCACCACCGGGAAGATGTTTCGGTTTGACCGTGCTATCTGCCTGACAAGGTCACCCAGGTTACCATCGGGATTCACTGTCAGCAGATCCTTTTCCACCTCCCTGGTCCAGTCAAGCAGCGTCATCACCGCCTTGTCCTTATCATGGGTAATCAGCTCTCCGCTGATGGCAAGCTGTTCATTATAGATAGAGTGTTTCTGGAATGTCTTCTGGGTGATGAAGGCCACTGTGGAGGTCAGTATGAGAGGTATCAGGAGTCCGTAACCCTCCGTTATTTCAGCTATAAGGAATATTGCGGTAAGGGGTGCCTGGAGCACTGCCGAGAATACGCCGGCCATTGCAGTAAGGGTGAAGCTGCTTTCAATCAGGTTCAGTCCGAAGAGGTGGTTCAGCAGGCTTGAGAGGAAATAACCTGCCACACCGCCGGTAAAGAGTGTAGGCGCCACAATACCGCCTACTCCGCCGGCGCCGTTGGTAGAGGCTGTTGCAACCACCTTGAGCAGAAGCAGTCCGGCCATCAACAGGGCAAAGGCAAGGAACCCGTGAGCCAAATCCCCGAACATTTCGGTACCGGGGTAAACTCCGGTTTCTGCGTTCAGCAACAGTTTCACCGTTTCATATCCTTCTCCGTACAGGGCCGGATAGAAGTAGATAAGGGCTCCGAGTACCAGTCCGCCGACCCCCAGCCTTACCCATTTGTTGCTGATCCTGGTATATAGCTTTTCAATTCCTACCGTTGCCCTTGTAAAATACAACCCCATCAGTCCGCAGAAGACCCCGAGGATAAGATAATACGGCAGTTCTCCAAGCATGAAGCTCTGTTTGACCTGGAAAGAGAAAAGCACATTGTCACCCATGAAGAAATAAGCCACGGTGGCAGCAGTTACGGATGATATAAGCAGTGGTACTATTGATGACATGGTAAGGTCGAGCATCAGTACCTCCAGGGTAAAGAGGATTCCCCCGATCGGTGCCTTGAAGATGCCTGAAATGGCACCGGCAGCACCGCATCCGAGCAACAGGGTGACATACTTGTAGTTAAGTTTGAAATACCTGCCTATATTCGATCCTATTGATGCGCCGGTCAGGACAATCGGAGCCTCGGCTCCCACTGAACCCCCAAACCCGATTGTAAGCGAGCTGGTCAGTATTGATGACCAGTTGTTGTGAGGCTTTATGTAGCTTTTGCGCCTGGAAATGGCATAAAGAACCCGGCTTATTCCGTGGGATATATTATCCCGCACCAGGTATTTCAAAGCCAGTACTGTAAGAAATATCCCGAAGAGCGGATATGCCAGGGAAAGGGCTCCGCCTGCTCCCTTCATCACTCCCTGTGTAAACAGGACGTGGGTATAATGAATGGCATTTTTCATCACCACTGCCGCCAGTGCACTGACCAGACCAACGACAAAACTCAGCAGGTAGATCATTGTCTGCTGGTCGGTTAGAAAAGACTTCAGTCGCCTTATCAGTCTATTGTACAGGATATTCAACACTACGATGAAAAATGTGCAAAATATACAAGTCACAAATATAGAATAAAATGAGGAGCAGATGTTTATTTTGGTAAGTTTGGGATATTTTGGATTTATGATAGGATTTGAAAGGCACAGGCTTGCCAACGGACTCAGGGTATTGGTACACCGTGATGAGGGCACGCCCATGGCAACTACGAATATTCTCTACGATGCCGGGGCAAGGGACGAGGATCCTGAAGCTACCGGTTTTGCACACCTGTTTGAGCATCTTATGTTTGAGGGCACCCGGAATGTGCCTTTCTTTGACGTTCCGGTCATGATGGCCGGAGGAGAGAACAATGCCTTCACCAACAATGACCTGACCAATTACTATATCACCCTGCCGGCTGCCAACCTGGAGACAGCACTCTGGCTCGAGGCAGACAGGATGAGGGGGCTTGACCTTGCGGAAGAGAGAGTCAGCAACCAGAAGAGTGTGGTCACTGAAGAGTTCAGGCAGCGATACCTCAATCAGCCCTATGGTGATATCCAGCTTCTGCTCAGGCCTCTGGCATACAGGGTACATCCTTACCGGTGGCCCGCAATAGGGATGGACATATCACACATTGAGAAGGCTGACGCGTTCTCTGCCAGGCAATTCTACGACAGGTTCTACTCCCCTTCCAATGCCATTCTCAGTGTTGCAGGCAATGTTGATCCTGATGAGGTGTTCATGCTGGCAGAACGGTGGTTCGGTGAACTTCCCCACGGAATTAAAAACAACAGGTCGCTTCCGGCAGAGCCAGGTCAGAGTGAACGGCGTGAACTTACGGTAAACCGACCGGTACCGGCCGCGCACCTTGTAATGGCATTTCATATGGAGGGCAGGGAGAGCCGCGACTTTTTTATACTTGACCTTCTGACAGATATACTTTCAGGTTGTGACTCGGCGCGATTCCCTTCCATACTGGCAAGAAAGAAGGAGCTTTTCAGTGATGCCGATATATATCTTTCGGGTGAAGCTGACCCGGGCCTTGTTATCTTCAGCGGCAGGCTCAGGAACGGAACAGACATCAAAAAAGCTGAGGAGGCGGTGAATGAGGAGCTCGAAAGAAT
>SBFZ01000295.1 GCA_006227095.1 Bacteroidota bacterium
CGGAGCTCAGAGCAGCCACCTGCCCCTCAAGCATCAGGTAGAGCCTTCGTACGGCGATCCGTTCATCCCTGAAAGAAACCAGGTTGTATGAATGGAAAAGTCCGTCGTCACGCCTGTTTTCACTGATAGACCTGTCAGCATATTCAAGTATGAGCTTCATGAACTCTGTCAGGGCAGCAGTGCTGAGCTTCATCCGGCTTCCGGCAAATGAACTGTCATAGACAGTCTGCCTGTATTCACTGCCTGCCTTCCCCAGAATCAACGTAAAATCATACCTGTCGCGGTCTGAGAAACCTTCTCTCAATTTCTTCCTGTTCAGGGTGAAGATCATGGATACCTTTTCGAGAAGGGTTACAAGTTCATCTGAAATATTGAATTCCCTGGCACTGCTGTTTTCGAGGGTGGTGATCCAGAACCGGAGTGACCGTCTCAGGTAACAGAGAGTCACAACCGATGTTCCATTGCCTACGAGTGCATTGTTTGCATCATTCCACTCCGGACGCTGGGTGTTGAGCCATATGCCTGCCCCGGGGATGAAGTTTACAATCTTGGCGAGAAGTGAGCAGAGTATCTTTTCCATCAGGTTAACCCTGTGTATCTCTCCGTCAGCTCTCCGCAACAGGGCTCCGTCTGAACCGATGCGATCCACCATGCCTGCGATCTGAGAATCAAGGTCGTGGTCGAATACTATGGTATCCTTCGGGTTGAGGATCATCTGTTCTACCGGCCTGATCCTGTATGGAACGTTGGCATACACGAAGATCTCTTCACCCAGAAGGCGGTCAAGCATGCCCGGGTTATGACTGCATGACTGCTCGAGGAATTTCTGGAGGTAGATAAGCTGGTGGTCTCCCCAGTAGCCAATATATGCCCAGGGGTCATCATGGGCAGGACGCTCCCAGTCTATCCCTTCACGGGTGATCCTGTAGGGGTTGTATCCGTCTGCCGTGGTTGCATTGACAAACCTGGCGATAACTGATTCTATGTAACCCGGGAATGAAATACATAATGCTTCCCAGTTCTGGAAAATGTCACGCCAGTTCCCCTGGTACCCTGTTTTCCTGCTGCCGTCAGGAAGCTTCGGCTCAATCTGGAAGCGGTTCCACGGCCGGCTGGGGTCACCATGACGCCGGCTGAAGGTAAGGGGGAGATATTCGAGGCATATCCTGTCAAGATCCGGATCACCCTCTGTCCCAAGAACGCTGATCAGCCTGTCACGGTTAACCTTCTCAGGAAGATTCTTAAGGGTGGCGGCATACCTTTCATGTATGCCCCTGTTGCACTGGGAGACAAAATGGATGAAGTCACCTGCGCTGACATCATAATTTGATTCAAATATCCCGCCCCTCATGATGTTGAAGAGGGTATTTGAAAAGTGGCGGGCATCACCAAGATGGTCTCCGGTAAGCTGAATTCCGTCAGCGGCGGCGACAAGCCGGACAAGGCTGACAGTGCCCCGGGCAATCTCCTCTTCCAGGACTTCCGGGGTATTGCTGTTACCCTTCAGGAAGCGGTCGAGGTTAACCACATCAGAGGAGTCTTTGTTTACATCGGCAACAAAATACCAGGTAAGCTCTGCCACTGGCTCGAGTTCGTATTCAGTTACAGTGTAATATGCTCCTGTGGAACCAAAAAGATCCGTTTCCGTTTCAGTGCTTTCACCTCTCCGGAAGGCGTCGCGTTGCCGGTCAGAGATAAGATACTCTGTTTTGCCGGCGTTCCCGGCTGACCATACCACTGTTGCCTTGAGGGCCTCACTCGGCTCGGCTGTGTCTGAGGGGATGGAGCTGAGAAGGAAAAGAGCCATCCGGCTTCCGGGAAGGAGCTCATTTTTTCTGTAAGCCGTCAGAAGATTGCTGTATTCATTCTGAAAGGCATAATCAACCCCATAGGGCAGAATATTCCTTATTCCGTCCAGAATACGGATTTTCACTGCCTTCCTGCCGGTTGACCCAATCTGAGATTTTTTAATCCAGCCGTATTTCTCGCTGCTGTACCACCCATAACGAAAGGTTAGTTCCAGGTCATGGTTCTTCTCCTCGAAGATGATCTTGTTGCCGTAAATGCTTTTGTAGAGGTTCCGTTCCAGCCTGTAAATGGTTTCCTGGCCAGATGCAAAAGGTTCCCAGAGAAATGCATTGCCATCAGTTTCAACAAGGCATAGGGTACTGCTTCCTGTTTTACCCCTGTAATCATGTATCTTATCTTCAGTGTAATAGGGGAAGAGGGCACTGTTGCGGTCTTTCCTGCCGGCTGTCAGCGAGCCGGTGCTTGAAATATACATCCAGAGATCGGAATCACTGACCACTGCCATGAAGAAATCGGGCATCCTGTCATAATTGGCAATTTTATAGAACCTTTCATCATCCAGGACAACAACCTCCCCGGTCACATTCTTCCTTTCAAAATTCAGTATGGTATTTGCCAGCCTGATCTCTTTCATCTCTATTACAGGTTTTCGGTTATTCAAGCAATTCTAATCACAGTTGTATCTGAATTGTTTTCAGCGAGTTGGCTTCAGATACCATTTCGGCGTACTGATCCTTTACCTGCAGTGAAAGCCTGATCTCCTCTTTGGTGGTATTAAGAAGCTGCACTGTAAGGAGGTTGGCTTCATTAATAGTTGCGCAGGCATGGATTGCATCGGGGTCAAGCCCTTCAGCATTTTTATTTGTGGCCACAGCCCTGTCACCCGGCCTTATTGTCTTGCTGAACTGGGCAAGGATGTAGTATACCGGTGTATAGTACACCTCTTTTGTCTCCGTATTGATCATGACCGGAGCACCGCAGAAGTTGCCGACATGGTTTGGACCACCGTTATGATCAAGGACAGCGTTCCAGTCTATCCATCCCCTCAGCCAGTGATCGATGCTGACTATTATGTTCCTGGCGTAGCGGTGGACAGGGGTGTAGATCGGGTGGTCCTCCTGTATGACTCCCTGCCAGGGGGCGGTATATCCCCAGTCAGTGGCATTGGGGTTCCACCAGAAGGAATCGTTTTTGAACCAGTTTTCTTCGGTGAACTTTTCGGGATCGGTGATGCCTGCCGGGGCAGGTTTGCCGAGGTCATCTATGCAGCCTTCGGTGTGCAGGATGGCATGATCAGGGAATTTTGCATTGACCCTCTCAAACACATCCTCGTAGACTTTGAAAGTACTCTCATACCAGTGCACCGCCGTACCGTATACATATTCCGCTGTCTCAGGATCACCAAGAATGACATCTGCCCAGTGCTCAAGTCCGTCCCTGTTCTGGTCATAGATAAGGAGCTTCACCTGCGAGTGGTCACTCTCTTTCAGTGCAGGCCCCAGGTATTTTTTTATGAACTCATTCTGTGTTTCTGGAGTGAAGTGCATACTCTCCCACGAACCGTTGTTGCCGTGGGGTTCATTGACCGGTGTGATACCCCATATCCCGATCCCCTGTTCCCTGCAGGCATCAAGATATCTGATCAGGTACCTGGCATAGGTCTCCTCGTATTCCTTTTTGAGACTGCCGCCTGTACCCTGGTAGTTGTTTTCCGGTGACCCGGGAATGTACCAGTCTTCTATATCCTTCATCCATGAGGGGGCTGTCCACGCTGAGGCAACAATGCGCAGGAGACTGTCATTCTGCCTGTTCTTGATATGCAGAGCTTCTTTGATCATCGGAAGCAGGTCATAGTGTTCGTCAACTATGCCCGGGTATTTTGAAACACTGAACCCGGCGAGATCAGGATCAAGGCTGAATGATTCGAGTGCCGTGTCGCCTTTCATGTCAGCATATGAGTATTTCCCCTCTACGGAAAAGTCGCATGCCCCGATGTGGGTGCGTGTCAGGGAGAAGTTGGCACCTTCTTCACTGAAAAGGGCCTTCATTACCTCCGCCCGGCGTTCAGGTCCGAGATGAGCAAGAACGAAGGCCGATGATTCGGTGAACGAGGAGCCGATACCGTCTATGGTCTGCTTTATCTGTTCCGGTTCTACCACAATCACGTTTCCATCGGCTATGCCCTTAATAAAGCGGACATTTTCCTTTTCAGCAATTTTATCTCCGCTCTCTGAGGTAAGAAGTATCCTTTCAGTTTTCAGCAGGGCATTGTCATTATTGCATGATTGCATGAGAGTTGTAATTAAGGCAAGGGTCAGATAAATGACAGGTTTTCTTTTCATATCAAACATTTTCACAAATTTAATCGATGAAGCGGTTGTACACATCACGCTGAAATTATAGTTCACCTCTCCTGGCGACCAGTTCTGCCTTTATTTCACGGGCTTTCTCTTCAGTCAGATCGTATTTCCACATGATCACTATTGCCAGGAATGCTGTGAGTGCGGGTATGGTAATGTCTGCCAGACGTAGTTTGGTAATTGTTTCACCTGCCTGCACGGCAGCATTCTGGTCAAAGCCGACAAGTTTGAGTACAAGCCCGCCCAATACCAGGGCAAGAGCCTGGCCAAGCTTCACCATCCACCAGTAGATTGCCCCGAAGGTACCCTCTTTCCTCGGCATACCGTTGTTGAGCTCATCCAGGTCACATACATCAGCTGTCATGCTCATCATGAGGGTAAACAACCCGCCTATTCCGAATGACATCAGCGGTATCGGCATAAAGATAAGCCATGGATTTGTTGTATTGAACCCCCACCATTTGAGTACGTAACCGATGATTGAAATGAAAGTTGATATTATGAAAGCCTGTCTCTTGCCGAATCTTGTTGCCAGGGCTGAGATGACAGGTATCACCAGGAAAGCCGTCACTATGGCTGAAACTGTTGAGAACCAGGCCGGCCAGTTGCCTGCCAGACCATAATCACCTTTGAACATGTAGAAAACAATGATGAAGTAACTGAAGGAAGCCACCATCTGAAATCCGTTGAATACCAGGAATGTGGCACCACAGAGCCTCATGAACGGTATGTTCTTTGAAACCTGGACAATCCCTTTCAGCAGGTCCTTGAGGTTTGAGAAGAGTGACCTGAAATTGATCTCCTTCCTGTTTTCCATATTTGAGGCATCTATCCCCCTGCAGAATATTGCCGGCAGGATTCCCAGGAGCAAACAGATACCTCCAACTATCACTGACAGTCTTCTTACCCCGATAGCCTGTGTCTCAAAGAGGTTAGGATTGGCAATGAGTACCCAGAACCAGGGTACGATCATCCACGCAATCTGTCCCATTGTCTGTGAAAAAGCCATCAGGCGGGTACGTTCGTTGTAGTCACTTGTCATCTCGTAACCCAGACCGATGAGCGGGGTGGAGAAGATTGTATTCCCTGTCAGATAGATAAGCGAAAAGATAAGGAAGTACCAGAAGTTGTACATCTGTGAGTTTTCCGGGTGGAGCTGCCACAGCACCGCAAACAGGGTTCCACTCAGTATTGCTCCTATAAAAATGTAGGGTCTCCTCCGTCCGAACCTTGATTTGGTATTGTCGGAAATGAAACCCATGATCGGGTCAGTAATGGCATCATAGAGCCTGGGCAGACCCCCGAGCAGTCCCGCAAGGAATGGATCCATACCAAATGCGGTAAGAAGGAAGAACATGAAGATCCCGAGTGACCCGGGCAGGAGGTTGTTTACAAGATGGCCGGCCCCGAAAGCTGCCTTCTGGACCATCGGAACCCTGTCTCTTTCTGATGTTACATATTTGCTCATAGATTGCTGGTTAAGGTACGCGTTCAGATATCCGTTATGATAATTTAATACTCTTTCAGCATACTGTAATTAGGGTATCTTTTTGTTTGGTGGAGAATTAATATAAGATCAGGAGATTACTGAACCTCACGGTAAACTCTTACCCAGTCAACATACATTGTCTGCGGGAAAGGCGTATCCGGCGTCGGGAAACCGACATAGCTTCCGCCGACGGCAACATTCATGATGATGAAGAAAGGGTGATCATAGACCCATTCTCCCGTCACATCCTCCGGATTTATTTCCTGGTAGAGAATATCATCAACATAATATGCTATGAAGTCCTCACCCCATTCAACAACAAAGGTGTGGTAGTCAACATCGAACCTGTCATTGGGAAAGCCGAAGCTCTTTGTAATGGCTGCTCCGCCGGAGTATCCGGGACCATGGACGCTGCCATGGACCAGGTTTGGCTGCTGGCCCCTGTATTCCATGATGTCTATCTCACCGCACTGAGGCCACGGGTTTGTTTCAATATCTGCACCCAGCATCCAGAAGGCCGGCCAGATGCCGGGGCCCCATGGAAGTTTTATACGGGCTTCAAACCGTCCGTAGGCCTGCTCGAATTTTCCCTGGGTTTTAATTCTGGCTGAAGTAAATGAACCTCCGTTATTTACTGCAGTGATCTTCAGCGCTCCGTTTTCCACGGTAATGTTCCGGGGATCATCTGTGTATGTCTGCAGCTCGGCATTACCCCAGCCGCCTCCTCCCAGGTCATAAGCCCATTTTGTGTCGTCGACGGCTCCGTCGGTGTCGAACTCGTCCTGCCAGACCAGGGTATAGTTGCGCTCTGCCGGCTTCTCCTCACATCCTGCCAGAAGGAGCAGGGGGGTAATTAAAATGGCAGCTCTGAGATTTAATATTATCCTGAGTGATTTCATCTTCTTTCTTTTATGTTTTCCTTGATTAAAATCCTGGTTTAAAGTAAAGGTTACAGCCCTCGTTGAATAAATTCTGACAGGGGCTGTAACCATCTCATTATTACCTGTAGAAATAGAGGTTGTCAATATAGAGTTCATCCAGGTTTGATGTAAGAACAATCTGAGCCAGGTCTGACCTCGTCAATGTACCGGTAAATGCCGTGACAGGCAGGTCTATTGAGATCCATTTGCCCTTCTCGAGTGCCGGAATACTACCGCTTACGGTATGGACTACAGTGAGTATGAAGTTTGTCACTTCAGCTGAACCACCACCGAAGTCGACACACTTGATTGTGAGAACGTCTCCTGCCACCACCTCATCAGGTGTCCAGATGTCGAGGTGGAAATTTGTCATTGCCGATGCATTGAATTTATGGTTGCTGAAGTCAATGCCTGCAAAGTTTGTGAAGGTATACTTCTTGACTGCATCTCCGGCCACTGTCAGGTCGGCAACATCAGAATCATCCCAGGTGGCTGACCAGGCATCAACGGTAACATTTGCGTAGGCATTGCTGAACAGGGATATTACATCACCAGCATTTCTTGCAGGAGGTGTGGGTGCTGCTGCTGTGGGTCCGCCGGTAGTTCCTCCGGATGTTTTATAGAAGTAGAAGTTATCTATCCAGATGGTGTTTGCACCGGCAGGCTGGCCCACCAGAATATACTGCGCCAGATGGGCTTTGGTTGTCAGACCGGAAAAACTGCTCAGCGGTATGTCATAGCTTACCCATACGCCCTGTGCCGGTGATGCGAAATTGAGCTGGTGTTCCACATCATCACCGCCTCCGTATGAACCGTCAGCACCAAAGTCAACAAGCTTGAATCCGAAACTGGTATTATCAGCTGACCACACATCAATATGCACATGGGTCATCAATGTTGCATCAATGGTGGCCGTGGTTGTCTCTATCCCTACGTAATCAAGCGCGGAATACTTCTTGGCTGCGTTCCCTGCAATGTTTACATCCTCAAGAACCGCAACAGACCAGTCTGTTCTCCATGAGCTCACTGCAACATTCGTATAGGCATTGCTGAACAGGGAGATGACGTCTGCAGCATCCCTCGCCGGTGGTGCCGGCGCGGCTGCCGAAGGTTCCGTTGGTGCCGGGCCTGTCCTGTAGAAGTAAATGTTGTCAAGGTAGATTGTTGAGGGCGTGGTTCCGGCCTGCCCGTCAAACTTCATCTGTATAACATCGCCGAGGCTCATGCCGGAGGATGTGAAACTTGTCAGGGGAATGTCATAACTGTTCCATTGCCCGGCAGTTATCGGAGTCAGGGCAACGAGATGCTCAGCCGGTGAACCGCTGCCGTTGACCGGGGTCACGCTTACTGCAGTGGCATCAGCGGTCCACATATCAATGTGGAGATACTGCATGCCTGAAAGATCCTGCCCCGAGGCAAAGGATGTACCCTGGTAATTGAAACTGGCATATTTGAGGGTGCTGTTACCAGCAACATCAACAGTGGTCACCACAGTTGACTGGCCCCAGTTCGGGTTGAAATCGGTACCGGTCAGACTTGTATAAGCCCCGCTGAACACCGATACCACATTGGCAGCATCCCTCGCCGGTGGCGTTGGTGCCGCAGCTGTTGGCTCCGTGGCTGAACTTCCGCCTTCAGTATAGAAATAGAGATTATCAAGATAGATATCCCCGTTTCCGTCAAACTTCAGCTGGAACACATCAGTCAGGTCAACCGGGGAGAA
>SBFZ01000280.1 GCA_006227095.1 Bacteroidota bacterium
ACAGTCTGCCTTGAAATTTTGTCTGCATTGCCTGAAGGCTCCGCCGGATTGGCATCATGTATCATCTGTGAAGCCCCCAGCCACCCGAGCGGCACCCTCACCAGGACAGACCTGTTACGGTCACCCCAGCAAATATTGGTCGGCGCCTCCTGGTGAGGGACAAGCCTCAGGTAAGATGTTGGTATGGTGTTTCCGAAAGCAGTCAGTCCCTTGCTAAGGTCAAGAATTCCGGCAATCATCTTTCTGGCGGTATCACTCAGCTTTCCGTTCTCAACCATGACATTGCGCCCGTCCTTCTCAAGCATAAGATGGATGTGCATCCCTGAACCGGCCTTGCCTACGGTGATCTTCGGTGCAAAACTGACCTCCACCCCGTACCTGTATCCAAGCATCCTTAATATCCACTTCGCAATCAGAATCTGTTCAACTGATTCATCAAGCGGCACATGCAGGAATTCTATTTCATGCTGTTCATAATCATCTCCATCCTTCGAAAAGCTTCCCACCTCTGAATGGCCGTACTTGATATGGCAGCCTGCCCTTGCACATAGCTCGAGTGCTTCAACACGGAGATCCTCAAACTTGGCAAATGGCTTCGACTGGTGGTATCCCTTCTGGTCGAAAAGCGGGTAAAGAGCTTCGCTTGAAGACCTGACATAGTACTCAAGCTCACCAAGAGCCCTGATTGTATACCCGGTGGAGGCAGTGAACCTCCTTATCGCTTTGCGAAGAATATATTCAGGAGAGCTCTCCAGCGGCTTTCCCTCAGAGTTGTAAAATGAACACAGAATCTCAAGTGTAGGAGTCTGGGTAAAAGGATTGACAAATGCGGTACGGTAACGGGGCATCACGTAAAGGTCACTGGAGCCAGCCTCGATGAACGAAAAGAGACTTGAACCGTCAACACGCTCACCCGCAGTAAGTATCGAGGTCAGATGCTCACGGCTGTACGGCACAAAGTTCAGCGACTTCAGCTTGCCGTCGCCGGCAGCATACCTGAAGTTGACCATCTTGATCCCCTTTGCCTCAATGAAACGGACAATGTCCTCCGAAGTGAACTGGTCTGCCGGCTTCCTGAGGAACTGAACCAGCTCGTTACGGCTCATGAGTATGTCGTTGCTCATCACTTGAATCATTATAATTGAACGGCAAATGTAAAATTTTTTAGATGCAAAATACATGGACAAAGTCATGAATGAGTTAAGCCTTCGGGCTGTCTCAGGCCTTGGAAATCTATTTTTTACTATTTTTGAACCTTAAGTTTTGAAACGGATGAGGAAAGCGGTATTCATAACTGCCCTGATGATCCTTGCCTCGTGCGGGAGCGAGGAGAGGAACGGATGGTTCAATGCTGCCAGGGCAAAGGAATACTTCGCGGCGGTGGAGGAGATCTGCAACAAGGACAACGGGATGCTCTGGGGAGAAAACCTTTACGGTCCCGTGATGTATGTCGACAGCCGGAGCAGGACTCTGTATGCCAATGTACCGGACAGGGAAGGTCTCCTGAAAGAGAAGGAAGGGATCTACACCGGTATCCTCCCCAGGGAAAGAATCATAGCCAACAACGTTATCGAGTTCGGCGGAATGAAGTTTGCAATGGTCCCGATTCCGGATCAGGAAGACCGGTACCGGATGGTAACACGTTCAGTACATAGTCTCTTCCACTGCTTCCAGGACAGGAACAACCTCAAGCCTTCCACCTTCAGTACCAGACACCTTAACCAGAAGAACGCCAGGCTCTACCTGAAGCTGGAATGGAAAGCCCTGACCAATGCCATCAGTTCATCAGGGGAGGCTCGTAACCAGGCCATACGCGATGCCCTGGTGTTCCGCGGGGCCAGACGCGAGCTGTTTCCTGATGCCATAGCCGATGAAAACAAGTTCGAGAACTATGAAGGACTGACCACCTTTACCTACATCAAGCTCTGTACGGCAGGACAGGATGAGATCAGGACACGGATTCTTGAATACCTTGACAGGATTTATCAGAACAACTCATATGTATGGGGTTATGGCTTCGTCCACGGTGCCCTGTACGCAACCCTTCTCAACGACAAAGGATTTGATTTCAGGCAGATAAAGACTTCTGATTTTGACCTTGGCCTTGCAACCAGGGAAGCCTACGGTGTGACTCTGCCTGAAGTATGCCGTGACGTGGCCGGATCACTGGCCTTCAATTATGATATCCAGTCGATAAGGAATGAGGAGAGTGAGCGCGAGGCTCTCATCAATGAAAACACACGCCGCATTGTAACTACATTCAGTGAAAGACCGGTGGTTACAAT
Organism: Bacteroidota bacterium; assembly: GCA_006227095.1. Taxonomy (GTDB): domain Bacteria; phylum Bacteroidota; class Bacteroidia; order Bacteroidales; family VadinHA17; genus SR-FBR-E99. The sequence goes on from SBFZ01000280.1 coordinate 2,286, forward strand.
TAACATGGAGAGCCCCAACTTCAGTTTTGAACCGGAGGATATCAATTACCTTGATACACTCGGCACCCTGTATGAAAAGCTGCGTGTTTCAGACAACTGGGGAAGGCTGGCTGTAGATAATGGCGGTGCACTGCTGACCAATGACCTCCGGACGCTGAGGGTCAGTGCCAGGGAATTCCTGGCTGAGAGAAACCATATCTCAGGTGACGGCTGGCACCTGATACTCAATGACGGCTGGTTTGCCGCTCCGAAAGGTGATGGCAGCTACCTGATCACGAAACAGTAATGTATTGTCCCGTCCGGTGTGACGGGATCTCACTTCTGCAAATGAGCCAGGCTCTCCCTGATGGTTGCAATACGGGCTTTTGCATCAGCCTCTTTCTTGCGCTCCGTTGCAATTACCTTTTCAGGTGCGTTGGCAACAAACTTCTCGTTTGACAGCTTATGCAACACGGAGGCAAGGAACCCCTCGAGGTAAACAAGCTCCTCGTTCAGTTTCCTGATCTCCTCCTCATGGTCAACACCGTCAGTCAGCGGGATGAAAAACTCTGACGTATGAATCCTGAATGAAGCTGCACCCTCAACCTTGCCCTCAACAATCCTTATCTCAGACAG
>SBFZ01000029.1 GCA_006227095.1 Bacteroidota bacterium
GAACTTACCCGCAGTCATACTGTGATATATGTTGAAACCCGTGAGAAAAGCACTGCAAAAATCAGCCCTGCTCACCGGTTCCAGGTTGATGAAATAGCCTCCGACATAATTCATTTTGCTGAGGGCCGGATTCCCGAAAGTGTGTCGTATGTCATGGTGGGTTATTCACTGGGAGCCACTGTTATTGCGGAGGCATTTCCCCGTTTGCAGCGCAAGCCTGAAGCAGTGATTCTGATTGAGCCCAACAGTTCATTTCCCTTCAATGGCATAGCCCTGTTTCTTGCCCGCCTGGCAAAATATCTCTACAGGCCGGTGGTGCCATTTGTCAAATGGTACCTGAGAACATTCATGATTGATGTAAAATCGGATGAGGAGATGTACCTCATCAATTGCCGCAACCTCGACACAGCCGAGCCTGAACGGCTGGGTTATGCCGTCAGGCAGCTCAGCCGTTATCGCATGCAGGGGTGCCTTGAGCAGATAACGGTTCCGGCACTGGTGATAGTGGCTTCAAAGGACCGGTTCCACAGTCACGGTGAGGGCCAGGAAATAGCAGGCCTTATACCGGGGGCACGCTGCCTCGATATGGAGGACAACAGGAGAACCCACAGCGCTGAGGCAGGCAGTGAGATCAGCAGCTTTATTTCTTCTCTGGTACGAAAACCAGTTCCAGAAGGTCAGCTTTAGCCAGAAATTTCTTTACCGTCTTTTTTATATCCTTGACAGTAAGCTTATTGAGGATATCAGCATAGTTTCGGTTGTCGTTGTTGTCAAAACCATTGAGGTAGTATGAACGGATGATATTTGCCCAGTAGCTGTTGTGCTGCGAGGCCTCCTCCCGGGTTTTAAGCATGTTGCTTACAGTCTTTTCAAGATCAGCCTGACGGGGACCGTTTTTGGCAATTGCCTCAAGTTCATCGTAGATGATTTGCCTGAGCTCGGCAGCCCTTTCCGGGTCACATTCAAAGGCAACAAGGAGTGAGGCTTTCTCGTCGGGTCTCTTCTGCGATGTGGCATTGATGCTTACCCCGTAGGTACCGCCCTGTTCCTCACGTACCTTCTCGGTATATACAAGGTCGAGGATACCCTTCAATACATCCATCGGGAGGTTGTTGGAGGGTTCGTATTTTGTTCTTGCGGAATAACTGATAACAACCGTGGCCTTGGGTACAGTGAGAGGAACGGGTATTTCTTTCCTTACTGTTCCTTCCGGCTGGTTCATGCCAAGGTCCCTGTAGGTTTCTGCCATGTGCCTTGAGGGGAGTGATCCGATATACAGGGAAGCCATTTCGCGTGCCACATCTTCCTCAATGTTTCCGGTGATGAAGAAGGTAAATGCAGAAGCATCGTCAAAGGCAGTCTCATAAATATGATTGACATCTTCATATTTAATGAGTTTCATTGATTCCGGAGTCAGAAGGAATGTTCTGGGATGATAACCGGTCATATTCATTGAGAGACTGTCAGACATCATCTTGTTCGGGTCTTTCTGCATCATGGTGACCACTGCGGTGTACCTTCCGATGATAGCGTCATAAGCCTCCTTATTGTAGTTGGGACGCGCAAAGCGAAGGAAAAGCAGTTGCATCATGGTCTCGAAATCCTTTGGTGTTGAAGAACCGCTTACCGTCTGCAGGGTTTCCTGCAGGCCCAGGGAGACGGACGCTTTCTTGCCGGCAAGCATCTTTGTCAGGGCCACGTTGTCAAAATCACCGGCTCCGTACATTGAGATAATCTGCGGAAACAGGTTCAGGGATGGAACAAGTGAATCAGGATAAAGCGATGTTCCGCCCATGGCATAACCGCTGATGGTTACATTGTCCTTTTCGTAATCGGCATGCCTGAATATGACCCTGGCACCATTGGAAAGGGTCCACTCTGTGGCACCAAACTGTGGGAGAGTGATGGTTTTGATTATTTCGGCTCCCGTCAGCTTTTCAGATATGAGGTCTGTGCCGCCGGTAATATCTTCATACGGTTTGATCTCTGCTTCATTTACCTTTTCGATAACAGCCAGTGCTTCGGCCTCGGTCAGATGCCCGATGTCATCCGGTCCCTGTATGAGTATGAACCTGTTGTCATCAGTAATCAGTTCACGAAGTCGTTCAGTTACCTCTTCCGCAGTGATTTCGGGAAGGATTTCCTTATAGTAATCATATTGTGTGTCAAGTGAAGGGATGGGCTCGGCGGTAGTGAAATGGTCCACTATCTGTGATGCCCAGTTGTCATTGCTGATCTTGTCTCTCTGTTTGTACAGGTTTTCGAAGCCGGAGAGCATATTTGCTTTTGCCCTGGTTAGTTCACCATTGGTAAACCCATGGCGCCGGGCTCTCTCGAGTTCAGTGAGGGCAGCCTCGAAGCCTGATGCTTCTTCGCCTTCACGGGTACTGGCTGCAAGGGTTAGAGCATTGTAATTCCTTGCAATGAAAGAGTCATAATCCAGTGATCCGGATATGAACGGGGGAGTCCCCTTCTGCACTATCTCACTGAAGCGGGTGCTCATCATGCGGTTCATGAGTGACAGCACAAATCCATCCCGGATATAGTCAAGGTCCCTGGCTTTTTTGTCTGGTTTACCGTCAATTATTATCAGGTTGACTGAAGTCTGGGATGCCTCAGGATCAGTCACAAGCAGGTACCTTGTTCCTTTTTTTGGAACGAGCAGGTTTTCAGGTCTCGGCATCGGGTTTTCAACTCCGGGAATGGATGAAAAGATGTTTTTGATTTTTCTTTCTGTTTCATCCACATCAATATCTCCCACAACTGCAATGGCCTGCAGGTCAGTCCGATACCAGTCGTGATAGAATTGCCTCAGGGTTTCGGGCCTGAAGTTTTTGATGACTGCCGTATCCCCTATGATATCACGTTCAGCATACATTGAACCTTCAAAGAGCAC
>SBFZ01000414.1 GCA_006227095.1 Bacteroidota bacterium
TATTGTCTGCAACAGAGGAAGAACAGAGGAGATTTCTTTCAAAAAAGGGTGCTGAATCAGTCTTCACAGTGTTCATGGGCGTAGACCGGTCGCCGGAAATATTCAGGGCCATTTCTCACGGCCATTTCTTCTATACACCGTCAAAACAGGGTCTTGGCAGTTTGCACAGAGAGGATCTTAAAGGCATGCTGGGAAACTGGGAATCCGTTTCAAAAGAGGAAGTACTGGACTGGCTTGAACGATTTTGCAGATTGAATACTTACGAAATCTCCATACCTGTACTGAACGATCCGGATGCTGCTCCTGCAGGAAGAACAGGCATCATTGCCAGCTTTCTGTTTGATTATGAGTTAATCAGGAGGATAGAAAAAGATGGATGGTATGAAGAGTTCAAACTGGCCGTGGAGGAAAAAATCCCGACGGTACTGAGCGAATCTGTTTATCCCGGTTTGAATGAGCATATTATTTTCAAATTCTCCGCCAGTCCCCTGACATTGCAGGATTGGTCAGGGAGTTCAGAAGGAGCCATAGTGGGCTGGTCATTCGAAGAGCCTATTCCCCTGAAGGGCAGTATGCTCAATATGAAGGATTCCGTAAAAACGGCATTACCGGATGTATATAAGGCAGGCCAGTGGGCGGCCAGTCCTGCGGGTATCCCTACATGCATACTTACATCAAAACTGGCTGCCGACCTGGTTTACAGGGAGCTCTCAGGAAAGAAGAAATAACAGAATAATATCTGTCATTTTTCCAGATGCTTCAGCCGGCTTGTCAGCCGATCGAGGCTGCCTGACATCAACTTTATGTGGATTCTCCCTCATTTGTTCAGTATCAAATTTTCCTGTAATAATATTAGCCTATTGTTTATGGTGTATCATTCCAGGATATTGTCATACCCCTTCCTCCTGTATTTCCTCCTCCAGACCATGTATCCGCTGAAGACTACAATTATGCCCGTAATCCCGGCCAATGGCACAATGAGTATGTAAAACATCCCGGCCAGGTTTTCAAAAATTCTTCCTGTATGTATCTCGAGGCAGAGGCTCCAGAGAGATATCCTCGATTCCCGTATTATTTCAGCCGGCATCGCCGGCAGTGACCCGTCATGGTGCAGGGGCAGAATTCCTGCGCCATATTCGGCAATGTAGCTCCTGCCCCTGGTGTCGGTTATCATCCCGGTGATTTTGTAATCACCTACAGGCCTGCCGGTTCCGGTGTCCGTGTAAGGTTCACCGGTAATGAAATTTAACACCCCCGGCCTGTCAGGATTCCATGCAAACAATCCGCTGAAGGATCCGATCAGGAAATATCCGTCATTATACCTGTCAAATACGGTGATCCCCATGACGCTTACAGGAGGCTGACTTACCGGCAATTCTGGCTTCATCACCGAAGGATCCATTCCGAAAATTCCCTCGGAGGTGGCAAGAAAAAGGCTGTTTCTCTCCTCATCATAATGCAGGTCGCGGAGCTTGTCATACCATGGATTCGGCTGGTCAAGGTGAGTGTACCTCAGCGGCAGGACCTTTGCATTTCCTATGGCTATGAGAAGGGGAGGACGAAGGAACATTCCTGTAAGATACAGAACTATCAGAAGAACAAAAGTCCACGCGCCCACATTGTTATGCCACCTTAGAGACCACCTGCCCGTCCTGACAAGCGGTCTGGCATCCCTGTTCCTTCTGACCCTGCTTCTGATCCATCCCGGAGCAAAGAACCAGATGATTCCGGTTACGGATAAAAATATTGTAACAAGACCCAGGAGATCAACATATACCTTTCCGGGTAAACCGAAGATCTCTCCTGAATGTATCTGCCAGACAGTCTGGAAGAGAGTCACCTTCCTGTCATATCCCGGCGGGGGAGACAGATTCTCAATGCGAAACTCAGTGTCCGTCCCGTCGACCTTCCCGGCAAACAGATAAGACCTGTTCACAGCATATACAGTATCTCCGATGCTCTCGATTCCCAGGAATCGTCTTTCGCTGCCTTCGGTCTCAAACCGCTTCCACTCATGGCTGTTGCGGTCATACCCATAGAGCCCTGAAAAGGATCCGGCAAAAAGGCTGCCGTCAGAAGTCATGTGAATATCAAAAATCCTGATGTTGTCAACCCCCTCAGGAAATCCACTGCTGAATGCAGAGTAATGGGTGAATGCCGAATCTGTAAGCCAGATGCCGATATTACCGTAAACCAGGATGCTGTCCTCCCCGATGGAAAGGCTTCCCTTCAGCGCGGCATTGTTCCAGTTTCTGTATTCATAGTTCGAGGGTAGTATGCGTCTGTTGAAGTCAATGCCGGAAAGAAGTTCCCGGTGATTCATGATTATTCCCGTGAAGCCGTAGTACAGAAGTACAAATGATATTATGAGTCCCGGCCATCTGTGAAGTTTTTTGTACGGTTTCCAGTTTTTCGCCATAAAAGAAAAGAGCTGATTTCAGGAACAGGTTTGATTATTGATAAGCCTGGTATTTCCGGGCGAGCGAAAGAACCGTTTCCGTTGAAAGCAGTTCTCCGAGCGATTCCCGGATTGAAACATACCTGTTGTGAAGCGGACATGGATCTTCGTTGCTGCAATTTTTAAGTCCGAAGACGCAGCCCGAAAAAATCTTTTGCCCCTCCACCGCTTTTACCACTTCAAGGATGGTTACGGAAGGTTTATCCCTGTCAATAAAGAAGCCGCCGCCTTTGCCTTTTGCAGAAAGGAGGAATCCGCTTCTTACGAGGCGGTGGAGAATTTTTGCGGTAAAATGGCGCGGTGCTTCGGTGGAGCTGGCAATCTCATCTACTCCGGGCTTCCTGTCTTTGAGGTTTTGTGCCTGGATGTAGACCATGCTTCTCAATGCGTATTCTGTTTCCTTGTTGAACATAGTGTAATGA
>SBFZ01000056.1 GCA_006227095.1 Bacteroidota bacterium
CTTCCCTCGGCCTCAATAGGTCTGACAGCCTCTCTCTATGAACCAATCCACGGCTCCTTCCCCCAGGCGGCAGGAAAAAATATCGCAAACCCCGTGGGAACAATTCTTTCAGCGGCCATGATGCTTGAACTGAGCTTCGGCCTTGTAAAGGAGGCACAATTGATTACCCGGGCTGTAGAGAAAACCATTGAAGAAGGAATTGTAACCCCGGATCTCAATGCAGATAATTCCTCTTCAACAACTGAAATGGGAAAAAGAATCTGTGAACAAGTCAGAGCCCTTGGTGGTTAGATACAATATGGAAACAAATCCGGCAAAGATCTGAAGCCAGACTAAAGATTTGATAATGAGAGTAAAACGATGAATCTCCATACAGACACCTGCAGGATTTTTACCGATATTTTTCAGATTGCCGCCGGCGATTCAATAAATAATTATATTTGCACCTGACAAAAGACAATGAACACAAACAGGATACATCACCATCATCATCATCATACTTGCTCTCAGGCGAGATGAAAATGGTGTGTGGTGAAAACTGAATATCATGAACCCGTCTGAGCAGATCAGGCGGGTTTTTTGTTGCTCCGTGGTCTGCTCAGGCATAAAAACAAAATGCAGAATGAGCATACTGAAGATAGCAATCCAGAAAAGCGGGAGACTGAGCGAAAGCTCCCGGAAACTCTTTGACGAATGCGGTATCAGGATCAGCAACGGGGCCGGCACCCTTAAGGTCGTTGCCGGCAACTTCCCGGCTGAAATACTTCTCCTCCGTGATGATGACATCCCGCAGTACGTTGAACAGCAGGTGGCTGACATAGGTATCGTTGGTGAAAACATTGTCCTCGAGAAGCAGAGGGAGGTGGATATACTGGAGCAGCTCGGTTTCGGCGGATGCCGCCTCTCGCTGGCAATACCTAAAGAGGAGAATTATACCGGACCGGAGTACTTCATGAACAAAAGGGTGGCAACAAGTTACCCTGCGCTGCTCTCCGATTATTTCAGATCGCGGAACATCACGGCTGAGATAGAGGAGCTGAGCGGCAGTGTGGAGATAGCCCCAGGCATCGGGCTGGCTGAGGGGATCTGTGACATTGTCAGCTCCGGGAGCACGCTGCTCACAAACGGACTGAAGGAGGTGGAGACGGTCATGAAGAGCCAGGCGGTCATCATAGCCAACCGTAACATCAGCGGACCGGAAAAGGAGATCCTCGAAAAGCTTCTCTTCCGCATCAGGGCAGTGAAAAACGCCAGTGAAAACAAATACATACTCCTCAATGCCCCTGAAGCAGCCGTTCCGGAGATATGCAAAATCCTCCCCGGGATGAAAAGCCCCACCATACTTCCGCTGGCGGAAGAGGGGTGGTGCAGTCTCCACTCCGTTGTCAGGGAAGATGAGTTCTGGGAGAGGATAGACCGTCTCAGAGCCGCCGGTGCAGAGGGAATACTTGTAATACCCATCGAAAAAATGATTGTGTGATGAGAAAATTGCTATACCCCGTTGCCGCCGAGCTGACGGCTGCCCTGGAACGTCCGGCGGACGGCAACACGGAGATTGACCTGCTTGTCAGAGAAATCCTCGACGCTGTAAGGGAAGGCGGAGATACTGCACTGAGAGTGTTCTCGAAGAAATTTGACGGCTTTGCGGCAGCCACCCTGCGGGTTGAAGCTGCAGAGATTGAACAGGCGGAGAATGAGGTCAGCCCGGAGCTTAAGAAGGCCATCCTCTCAGCTGCATCAAATATTGAGAAATTCCACGTTGCAGGCGCTGGAACTGCCGTGATTACACGGCCTGCACCGGAAGGCATTCCTGCCGCTCCGGAGGTCACCGGTTCCACCCCGGAGGTCACCCGCACTGCTCCGGAGGTCATCGGTTCCACCCCGGTTGTCACTGAAACCGCTCCCGGGGTCCGCTGCTGGTACCGTGACACACCCATTGAAAAGGTAGGACTGTATATACCGGGGGGCACGGCACCGTTGTTCTCAACGGTGCTGATGCTGGGTATCCCGGCCCGGCTGGCAGGGTGCGGGGAGATTGTCATGTGCACGCCGCCCGGCAGCAACGGGAAGATCAACCCGCTGATACTGTATGCGGCGAAGGTTGCCGGTGTGAATGCCATCTTCCGCGCCGGCGGTGCCCAGGCAATAGCTGCCATGGCATACGGAACGGAATCAATCCCGGCAGTGTACAAGATCTTCGGTCCCGGCAACAGGTACGTCACCCGCGCCAAGGAGCTCGCGCAGCTTGAGGGCACCGCCATTGACATGCCAGCCGGGCCGAGCGAACTGATGGTCATCGCAGGCAGCAGCGCCAACCCGGCTTTTGTGGCAGCCGACCTCCTGTCGCAGGCTGAGCACGGCACCGACAGCCAGGTGATAATGCTTACCGACAGCCGCGAGATGATCACCCTGGTGGAGCAGGAGACAGAACGTCAGCTGGCACTCCTGCCACGCAAAGATATCGCTGCCCGCTCACTCGAAAACAGCTCCCTGGTACTCCTTGAATCAGAAGAAAGGTGTCTTGAAATTGCCAACAGGTACGCACCGGAACACCTGGTGATCGCCACCGATGACCCGTTCAGGGGAGCGGAGCAGGTGACCAATGCGGGTTCAGTATTCCTCGGCAACTATAGCAGCGAGAGCACCGGAGACTATATGACAGGACCGAACCACACCCTCCCCACAGGAGGCTATGCAAGGAGCTTCAGCGGGGTCACCCTCAACAGCTTCATGAAGAGGATATTCTTCCAGGAGGTGACGGCCGAAGGGGTCCGGACCATCGGGCCGGAGACGGTGCTGATGGCACAGGCTGAGATGCTTGCGGGACATGCGGCAGCTGTATCGGTAAGGCTTGAATACCTTGAAAGGAGGCAGGGC
>SBFZ01000270.1 GCA_006227095.1 Bacteroidota bacterium
GCCTCACCGCCTGGGCGTTTGTTGCGTCACAGCCCAGCCCCCAGATGGTATCCGTGGGATATAGTATTACACCTCCGGCCCTGAGTACCTTCAGGGCATTTGCAAGATCATCTCCGTATTCACTCTTCATGACTTTGTTATTGTTTCTCCGGAACAGTCACTTTCCACCCGGTTCCTTCCTGGTTTGGAATGCCCTCCGGTTTCAGCCGGATTGCTCCCTTTCACCTGGTCCTGTCCTGGCTCAGCCTGACCCCTCCGGTTTCAGCCGGGTTTACTCCTTTTCGTCCGTAGTTGTTGTTAAACAGAATATTTGTAAAGTTAAAAAACAATAATACCGCTTAATTGGTTTCAGAACTTGAATTCATAAGTTTAAATTTGAGTTTCACCCAAAAGAACCACTATTATGCGAAAAATCCTCCTAACCGCCATCCTTGCAGTGTCAGCCATGCTGATCAGTGCACAGGACAAGACCGGCTATCAGCTTCCTCCGGAAGCCATCGTTTCACTCATTGACGCCCCGCAGACCCCGTCGGTGCTTCTCAGCCCTGACAACCAGACGATGCTGTTGCTGTATCGTCCGGGTCTCCCTTCAATCGCTGACCTGTCACAGCCCGAACTAAGGCTTGCAGGCATACGCTTTGACCCTGCCACCAACGGTCCGAGTCGTGGACAGTCAGTAAACAGGATCACTGCCATGAAGACTGACGGAACAGTCATCGGAGACCTTAAAGGACTGCCTGCCGATCCCAGGCTGGGATCAGTATCCTGGTCAGATGACAGCAAACGGTTTGCATTCACCAATACCACTGATGACAAAATCGAACTTTGGGTTGCCGATGCTGAAACCATGACCGCCCGCAAGATTGATGAGGGACTGAATGGGCTGTTCCGCAGGACTATGGAATGGCTGCCTGACGGTTCACTGGTTTATCTTCGCACGCCTGCTGACAGGGGCAAGGCTCCTGTGGCATCCAAAGTTCCTGTCGGACCGGCAATCCAGGAGAGTGCAGGGGTAAGGGGTGAATCACGCACCTTCCAGGACCTGCTTAAAACAATTGACGATGAAAGGATATTTGAATATTATGCCACTTCTGAGCTGGTGAGATGGGACGGCACATCTTCGGCTGCCCTCGGCACCAGGGGCATGATCACTGACGTATCGCCGTCTCCTGACGGTAACTGGATCCTGGTGACAACAACGGGAAAGCCATTCTCATATGTTGTTCCCTATTATTATTTCCCGTCACGGACGGAAATATGGGATATACAGGGGAATAAGGTGCGGGTCATGCTTGATAAGCCCCTCCAGGAGAATCTGCCCAGGGGATATGATGTGGTAAACCCTGGTCCCCGCAGCTACAACTGGCGCAGTGACAGGCCGGCCACCCTGATGTGGGTTGAGGCGCTTGACGGCGGCGACTACCATGCCAAAGAGATGCAGTACCATGACCAGGTCTATATGCTTGAGGCTCCCTTCGCCGGTGATCCGGCTCCCTATATCGCTACGGAGAAACGTTTCCAGGGCATCATGTGGGGCAATGACAACATTGCCATGCTCATGGAGGGCCTCTCAAAGAGCCGTACCAGGGTGACCAGCTCATTCAACCCGGCCAACCCACAGCCGACCCTCAAGAAAATATGGGAACTCAACTCTGATGACAGGTACAATAATCCTGGTTTCCCTGTCACTGTAACCAATACATGGGGCAGATCTGTGCTGCTGATTGCAGACAAGGGGAGGACCATCTACCTGACAGGCCCGGGTGCATCACCTGAGGGCGACAGGCCGTTTATGGACAAGTATGATCTCAAAACGGGCAAGACCACCAGGCTGTGGCGCTCAGAGGCACCTTACTATGAAACTGTAAATGAATTTATTGACCCTGCCCGGGGTCTGCTTCTTACCGTCAGGCAGTCGGTCACCGAGGTGCCGAACTACTTCGTCCGTGATCTGAAGAAGGGGACTCTGAAGCAGGTGACGAAATTTGACAATCCCTATCCGCAGCTGGCAGGAGTACATAAGGAACTGGTAACATATAAGCGTAATGACGGAATTGATCTCTCCTTTACGCTTTATCTCCCGGCCGGTTATGACAAGACCAAAGACGGGCCACTTCCGACGATACTGTGGGCATACCCGCGCGAATTCAATGATCCTTCCATGGCAGGACAGGTTAGCGGTTCACCCTACACCTTCACAAGAATAAGCCCCTCATCGGTACTTGTGTATGTCACGCAGGGGTATGCTGTGCTCAATGATGCCAGCTTCCCGATAGTGGGTGTTGATGGCAAGGAACCCAATGATACGTTTGTCGGGCAGCTTGTTGCCAACGCAGAAGCGGCAATCAACAAGGCGGTTGAGATGGGTGTCACTGACCCGAAACGGGTAGCGGCCAGCGGCCATTCCTACGGTGCATTCATGACGGCTCACCTGCTGTCTCATTCAAGGCTTTTTGCTGCCGGCATAGCCCGTAGCGGAGCCTACAACAGGTCACTGACGCCGTTCGGTTTCCAGAATGAACGCCGCAGCTTCTGGGAGGCCCCGGAGCTCTATCTTGAACTGTCTCCCTTCACCCACGCACTGAAGGTGAAGGATCCGCTGCTGCTGATCCATGGCATGGCTGATGACAACCAGGGTACCTTCCCCATACAGAGTGAGAGATATTATGCTGCCCTCAAGGGAGCCGGTGCAGTCACCAGGCTGGTGCTTCTTCCGCATGAAGCCCATGGTTATTCAGCCCGTGAATCGATCCTCCATATGCACTGGGAGTATATTAACTGGCTTGATAAGTACGTGAAAAACAAAAAATGATAACTGACAGCTTAATTAGGTATTGTTAAAAAACTGATTAGTTTTGTACCTCGAACCTTAAAA
>SBFZ01000237.1 GCA_006227095.1 Bacteroidota bacterium
ACCTCATTCTCCCATTTTCCCTTCTATACCGAGGGGCTGGTTGAAGTACCCGACAACTGGGAGATGAACCGGTTTCACAATGTTCCGCTGGATGAACTGATCATGGTCATGGACTATGCCCTCAAAAACGGATACACCGTGAACTGGGACGGAGATGTGAGTGAGCGGGGATTCTCACACGCCAACGGCGTTGCCATCAACCCTGACCTTGCAAAAATTGACCTCCCGGCCAACACCGACCGTGCAAGATTCGAGAACAATCCTGCCGACCGCACTCCCATTGCCGGCATCTTTGATAAACCGGGACCGGAGGTTAATGTCACCCAGGAGGTCAGGCAGAAGGGATATGAAACCTTTGTTACAACCGATGACCACCTGATGCACATAACGGGTATTGTCACCGACCAGAACGGAACAAAATACTACATCACCAAGAACTCCTGGGGTACAGACAGAAGCACCCACGGCGGATACCTGAACATGTCAGAGAGCTATGTCAGGGCCAAGACCATCTTTATCATGGTACACAAGGATGCGATTCCCGCTGACATAAAGGCAAAACTGGGTATCTGAGAGGGTCAGCAGATGAACCCTGGTTCTTCTTTCGTAGCCGCTTCCTTTTCAGGTATCTGTCCCTTTCCCGGCAACGGATAGTGATAGGCATACAGCATTGAGAAAAAGACGAACAGGTCCTGCCCTGGTTGCGATTCAAGTGAGTTGTTGCCGAGGAAACTGACGAGGAACAGTATCAGGAAAAGCATGAACATGAATGACCGGTGAGCCTTCTTCTGACTGAAGAAGTATACCATCAGGAGCACCGCTAGAATGAACCCTGCCAGGCCGTGGGAAAGCAGTAGAAACAGGTACTGGCTGTGCGGCTTCATGTTCAGTCCCGCGAGGGTGGAACCTGTCTGTTCCATCCCGTAATCCATTGCCTTCAGAACGCCACCGGTGCCCCAGCCCAGCATCGGATGCTTCCTGAAGGCCGCCAGAGATGCCCGCCAGAGATCAATCCTCTTGGTCAGAGAGCCCCATGAAGTCTCACGGCGTCCGCTGGCATAATAGATGCTGAGACTCATTATCTCCTCATATGCCCTGACATAGATTCCGGGCCGTCCCACATTGAGGTGATTGGTTGTTCCTCTTTCAATCTCCCTGATATCCCGGTCAGTAAGGAGGGCCATCCCTGCACTGTCCTTCCTGAGTCCGAGTGATGACATATACCTGTAAATGGTTGGCTTCAGCTCCTGCCCCATCAGGTCGCTCCCGTCAAAATCAAGACTGCTCCTGCTGTTCCAGGCTTCCCTGATCTCACTGTCAGCAAGATAAATGTACACCGGATACCCGTTCTCCCTGATGATGCTCACAGTATCATGCAGATAGGTTGTGCCGTTTTCAGTGGCCGCCGGCAGTGTACTGAAGTCAACCCGGTTTCCGGCATTTACCTGCCGGTATATCCGGGGGATGGGCCAGAGCGCCATAACTGCAATGACAATGGTTATGGCCGGTATTGTGATCCTGAGAAAAGTGCTCCTGACTCTTCTGACAAAAACAACCAGCAGAAACACCACAATGACAGCCAGGGAGAATATGGCTGACAGTGTTCTCAGGTACAGGAGGAAAAACACAAACAATCCTGAAGCAACAAAACTCAGGTAAAACCACACACCCTTCCCGGTGACCTCCCTTGCCAGCAGGGGCAGCTGGGCTGCAGCTATGACCAGCATGAGCCCCAGGTAAACTCCCGGTATAAACGGTGATGCAGAGCGAAAGAAGGGATCACCGAGAAACTCTCTAATATACAGTCCTGTCAGGGATACAATGAAAACCGAAATTATGAACAGAAGGAGGATGAGCCTGACTTTTTTCCTTTCAGGGGCAGGGGTGGTAGCGAATATCAAAGGGAGGAAAAGGGTTGGCGATTTATGGAGCAGGTCATTGGCAATGCCGGATGCCGGATCATGTGACCAGAGAAGGCCAATGACGCTCACAAAATAGACAATGATGAATGCAATCGCCGGCCTGTCGGCACCCAGTTGTCTGAACTTCTCCCTGAAATTTCCTTCTGCCAGCCAGTTTGCAATGAGAAGTATCTCTCCTATCGTAATAAAATATCGTGATAACGGAAGCGAAACGGCAATCATTCCCAGGGAAAAGAAGAATACTGCCTGGTGTGCCGACTCTCTTGTTATGTTCCTTATGCTTCCCATGTTCTGAATCTGCCGGCATGACTCTCCCGGAGTTCATTCCGTAACTTTGACATTATTACCCTGCTGTCAGCACGGGGCCGGGCAACACTGAACCCGGACCTGGCTCAGCCCGCAGATTCCCTGACTGCAAGCACATCCCTGTGCAACGACTGGCATGTATATCCGTGGCTCTCAAGATAACCCCGGCACTCAGCCTTTGTCGCCTCATCAAAGACCGCTTCCTCGTAAATAATTACTTCAGGAGAGATCCTGTCAAGGTCAAGCATTTTCAGGATTTCATAGTCAAATCCCTCGGTGTCAATTGCCAGCAGGTCCAGGTTCTTTCCCTCGAAGTATTTCAGGAGGGTGTCAGGACTGATAGTCCTTATCTCTTCTGAGGTGATGTAGTCTTCTCTCCTTTCGGGAAGGATCACCCCCTGCCGGCGTATGTTTTTTGTCATGCTGCCGTCATCAATTTTCTTCTCGAGCACCTCCCTGCTGAAGCTTGACAATCCGTGTGCCCATCTTTCAGAACTGATGGCCATTTTATATATAGGCCGTGTTCCGTCTTCCCTGTCCAGGGCAGCATTCAGCGGAATGATGCCCGGCCTCTTCCGGTGAAGTTTTGACATATATTCATTGAACACCTCAGGCTGCGGTTCCAGGAGCACACCG
>SBFZ01000160.1 GCA_006227095.1 Bacteroidota bacterium
ACGTCAGTCACTCCGCTTTCGCGAAGCATCTTCTCCGCCACATCACGGCCCGTCATCCCCGAAGCGATGGGTACCTTTGAATATGTTCTGAACTTCGACTTCAGCCTGGCACTGACAACCCAGCTCAGCACCATGAAAACTATAAATATTATCCAGTATGCTCCGTTGTGCAAAAACATTGTTTCCATTTATCTCAGATACTATTTGGTTTACTTTTCTTCAACAAAACGCCTGCCGTTGCAAATAAGTTCTTTAAAGAGGTCATTTTGTCATGCCTGATTGGCGTATCTTTGCAGTCGATGTTGAAGAGCGCCGCAAAGATATTGTCTTTTCTGCTTCTGATCCCGGTGTGGTTCTACCGGTGGTTCATTTCACCGTGGACTCCTCCCTCATGCCGTCATGTGCCCACCTGTTCACAGTACGCAATTGATGCCTTCACCATGCACGGGCCGCTGCATGGCATTGCAATGTCAACAGACAGGATTCTGAGATGCAGGCCCGGTGGCACCCATGGCTATGATCCGGTTCCACGGTTCATATTCAGGCGGTACAGGCACACCGGCCGCCTGACATTAAACCGGGCAGCAAGGTGCAACAGGCTGAAAGATCATGATTAGAATGAGAGTTTCTCCCTCAGCATCTTGTAACCGGCCCGGCTGACCGGGATCTTTTCGCCCGACTTAAGGACTGCCACGTAGTTGTCCTTGCTGTATGGTTCAAGCCGGGTAATATGTTCCACATTGACAATGTATGATCTGTGCACCCTCAGGAAGAGGCCCGGCGGGAGATGCTCCTCATAATATTTCATGGTTTTGGGCTTCAGGGCTTTACCCTCACTGTAATAGATCATTACATAGTCATCTTCGGCAGCCAGGTAGTAGACATTATTCAGGGGAATTATTTTTATTCCGGCCCCCTTCCTGAATACTATCCTGGTCAGGAATCCTTCGGCTTCTGAAACCGTTGTGACCAGTTTTTCAATCTTTTCATCAGCCGGTGTCTCTTTTTCCAGCCGGCTGACAGCCTTGGCGAGGGCATCATCAAACCTCTCCTTGGAAAAGGGTTTGAGCAGATAGTCAACGGCATTGAGTTCAAATGCCCTGATGGCATACTGGTCAAAGGCGGTTGTGAAAATCACCTCGGGTTTTTCGTCTATCACCTCCAGAAGTTCGAAGCCTGTAAGTTTGGGCATCTGGATATCAAGGAAGACAAGATCAGGTCTCTTTTCCTTGATTTCCCTGGCTCCGCAGAATCCGTCGCCGCATTCACCGGCAATCTCGATTTCGGGATGGTCAGAAAGCATAAACCTGATCAGTTCCCTGGCAGGGGCTTCGTCTTCAATGATCAGGGCTCTGATTTTTTTCATTGGTTACGGTTTGAAATAGTTATGATTTGCGGAATGGGAATCTGACCATTACGGTAAAGTTATCTTCACCCCTGCTGACGTTGAGGTCTGCCGAGTCACCAAAGAACAGTTCAAGCCTGCTGCTTACATTTTTCAGTCCTATGCCTGCCCCTTTCCTGGTCACCACCGAGTCAGTATCCACATTATTGGTGACTGAAATTACCACGGTTTCATTTTCCTTCCGGGCGGTTGTTTTTATGGTAACCTCTTCCGTTGATTCATAGACCCCGTGTTTGACTGCATTCTCATAGAGAGGCTGCAGCAGCATTCCGGGCATAAGTGCCTGAAGGCATTCTGGACTTATATCCTCTTCTATGCGCAGTCTTTCCCCGAACCTGACCTTTTCTATCTGCAGGTAGAGCCTGAGACTTTCCATCTCATTTCCCAGGGTCACCGGCTGTTCGTTCCTTGAAGAAAGGGAGTAGCGCATGAAGTCTGACAGCTTGACTATCATCTCCCTGGCTCTCAGAGGATCTGTAACGGTAAGCGAGCTGACTGAGTTAAGGCTGTTGAAGAGGAAGTGAGGGTTGATCTGTGACCTGAGCATCTTCAGTTCCCCTTCCCGTACCTGGGTCTCCAGCTGTGCCTGTCTTGCCGCCTTCTCTGCCAGCCTGGTGGCACTCAGGAAGAGATAGTAGACGAGGATCATCACGAAGAAGATCAGGACCCCGGCTGTAGCCCTGAAGACAAGCACCGAGTGCCAGAAGATGATATAGTCTACTTTTTCAGCAACCATGGCCCTGACTATAAACCTTGTTCCCAGAAGCCATACTGCGACAGTGAGGGTGCCTGTCAGGAGCACATTGATTATGGTGGTGTAAAGCTGATTCTCATCCTTGAGCAGGAACCTGACGGGAAACCATACAGCCAGGCCAAGCAGTCCGAAAAGAATCATAGAAACCAGTCCGTCGGCTATGGCCACTTCGGCCCTGCTTCCGTACCCGAAATGAATAAGAAGTGACTGGCCTGCTGCCAATATCAGCCAGGCCAGCCACCATACAAGTAGTCTCGTTCTGTTTTCCAGTAACGGATGCTTCATATGCTATTTGTAACTCTTGATCTCTCCCCCGCCGAAAATCACCGTACCTCTTATTGTAAGCGACCTGGTATTGTCCCTTATCACATCACCCCTCATTTTCCTGCTGTCAGAAAATCCTCCCAGGATGGGTGTGACTTCAATCACCACGTTCCAGCTGTCAGGGACAATTATGGTTGTTCCACCAAAGATACATGTAATTTCAATTACGTTGTCACCGGGTGAAAGCGATGAACGGGTCAGGTCAACCTCACCGCCTCCGAATATGGAGGTAACCTTTCCGCCCTGGAAATTGTCGGTGATGAGTTGTCTCTCCGCGCCGCTGAAAATATTTACATAGTCAATATAATCTGCCTTGTTGACCGTGGAGTAGTCGAGCTTTTTGACCAGACGTTTTGAGTTAACCAGCAGAACCACACCCAGGACAATGAATAGTGCCGGCCAGAAGAAATTGAATGACCTGAAGAAGTCTGTGAACAGCTCGGGTATCAGGAAAAACCCGCCGACGGAGATCATTACAATGCCGGGTGTTTTGTTGTCAGACCCGGTGAGGGTGATGACGCCAATGGCTATCAGAAGCATCTGCCAGCTGAAGATGATGTCATCAATGAAGTGGTCAAGAGGTTCGGGAAGAATTGTCGTTTTCTTGACAATAAGGATAAATCCCGCGATGATAAGCAGCACCCCGATGATGAACCTGTTTGAGGTTTCGTGGCGCCTTTCCCGTTTTTTCATTTCGTTTTCCATTGCTTTTTATTTTGAGTGGTTCTTACCATTTGAGTTTACTGAAAAGTGGTTTGATCATGAATGCAACTCCTGCCAGCACCAATACTGCAGGCCAGTATATTTTCTTATAGGTCTCGGTAAGCTGTACCGTCATCTCAGGCATGAGAAACCAGAATCCGACGGCAAAAAGGAGAACTGCCGAGACCAGTTCCAGGCTTATGAGTGACCATATTCCGAAGAATATAAGGAGCATCTGCCAGGTAAAATAATCTGATATCTCACCGATTTTAAGCAGATCAAGCTTTGCTACAATCATTACAAGTCCCAGTGATATCAGGAACTTTGCTATGCCTGCGAACGGATTGTGGTCTTTGTCTCTCATGGCGATTTGTTTGAATTACGGGTCAAAAATATCAATGTTATGAAATGGCTTAGTAATCATTTCCGGCAGAGAGCGGATATATATCGGCGAACGGCGAAGAAAACGGGTGGTGTTACTTTTTTGTTCATAATTTTTTTTATTGATGCAGGATTTATAATTTTGCAGACCGAAAAAAAGGGAGATGCCCGGATTGTATTCCATACCGCTTGCGGGACTGAAGGAGACCAGATATACCTATGAATTCACGATAGGTGATGACTTCTTCGGTGCTTTTGAGGAGTCAGAGATAAAGAAGGGGGAGATGCGTGCGGTGGTTGTCCTCCAGAAGTGCAGCACACACCTTGAGCTTGATATCGTCATAAACGGAAAGGCTGAGGTTATATGCGACAGGTGTCTGGAGCCTTTTAAAATGACTCTTTCTTCTGCCAACAGGCTTTTTGTAAGGCAGGGGCAGGAGTGGGAGGAGGCTGATCCCGATATGATTACAATGCCGCTGGATGAACATGAAATAGACCTGAGTCAGTTTTTCTATGAATACATCCACCTGGCGTTACCGATAAAGCGTATTCATCCTGATGATGAAAAGGGGAACAGCACCTGCGACCCTGAAATGATCAGGAAGCTCAATGATCATCTTATTCAGGGTGAGGGTGAAACCGATCCGCGATGGGATGATCTTAAAAAACTGACACGGAATAATTAACTCAATTCATTACTGCGATGCCAAATCCAAAACACAGACACTCCAGTACCAGGAGAGACAAGAGGAGGACACACTACAAGGCTGTGGCTCCAACAACAGCTGCATGTCCCAACTGCGGATCGGCCCATCTTTATCACAGGGTCTGCCCGGAGTGCGGATATTACAGAGGCAAGCTTGCCATAGAGAAAAAGACCACTGCCTGACAGGCCTCCCGTTCAAAAAGAGTGAACGATGAAAATAGGTCTTGATGCAATGGGGGGCGACTACGCTCCCGATGCTGTCGTTGAGGGTGCCGTTGATGCACTCGGACAGCTGCCAGAGGGGGACCGTATTGTGCTTATCGGTGACAACAGCCGCATTCGCGCAAGGCTCGCATCACTGAATGCCGAGCCTTCGCTGTTTGATATCGTGCCTACCACCGAGGTCATAGAAATGTCTGACCATCCGGCCAAGGCCTTTTCACAGAAGAGAGACTCATCGATAGCCGTGGGATTCGGCATGCTCAAGGGCGGCCTCATTGACGGGTTCGCAAGCGCAGGTAACACCGGAGCAATGATGGTAGGGGCAAGCTATACGGTAAATGTCATTCCCGGCGTTTACAGACCCGCCCTTGCAGCCCTGATACCAAATCTCAACGGAAAATCATCGGTACTTCTTGATGTGGGAATCAACCCTGACAGCAAGCCGGATGTTCTTCTACAGTATGGTCTCCTTGGAACAGTCTATGCCAGGCATGTACTCGGTGTCACCAACCCGGTTGTGGGCCTGCTTAATATAGGCACGGAGGAGTCAAAGGGATCATCGGCAGTGAAAGCAGCATATGAACTTCTGAATGAGAGCAGTGATATCAATTTCAGGGGTAATATAGAAGGCCATCATCTCTTTACTGACGAGATGACAGACGTGATTGTGTGCGATGGATTCGTTGGTAACGTGGTACTGAAAATGGCCGAAAAGTTTTATGTGGTGGCAAGATCAAGAGGCGTAAATGACAGCTTCTTTGAAAGGCTCAACTTCGAGGTAGTGGGGGGAACACCCGTGGTCGGCATCAATGAAAACGTCGTGGTGGGTCACGGCATTTCAAACCGCAAGGCCATTATGAATATGATTCTCACCACCCGCGATGTTGTGCATGCCGATCTAGCAGGAAAGATCAGGGAGGCATTCGGAGCATGACAAAAATAAGGGCAGCAATCACAGGCATAAACGCCTGGACACCGGAGTACCGGCTCACAAACCATGAACTCTCTCAGATGGTTGAGACCAGCGATGAGTGGATCATGCAGCGCGTCGGAATCAAGGAAAGAAGAATCCTCAAGGGGGAGGGGATGGGCACATCAGACCTGGGTGCTCCGGCAGTAACAGGGTTACTCGAAAAAACCGGAACCAGCCCCGAAGAGGTTGACCTCCTCATCTGTGCCACAATCACACCTGACATGATGTTCCCCGCAACGGCGAACATCATCTCTGACAAGGTTGGGATAAAAAACGCATTCAGCTTTGACGTGGGGGCTGCCTGCTCTGGCTTCCTCTTTGCCCTTCAGACGGCCGCTTCTTATGTTGAATCAGGAAGATACAGGAAGGTGATTGTGGTGGGAGCTGACAAGATGTCTTCAATAACCGACTACACTGACCGTACCACCTGCACCCTCTTCGGTGATGCCGCAGGTGCCGTTCTCCTGGAACCGACATACGAGGAGTATGGTGTCATGGACCACATCTTCAGGTCTGACGGATCAGGAAGGAAATACCTCCACATGAAGGCCGGAGGGTCAATGCGCCCGGCATCCCATGATACCGTTGGCGGACGAGAACACTTTGTATACCAGGAGGGACAGGCAGTATTCAAGTTTGCCGTCTCAAACATGGCCGACGTGGCAGCCGAGATAATGGAAAAAAACAACCTGAGCCCTGATGATATCTCATGGCTGGTCCCCCACCAGGCAAACCTCAGGATTATAGATGCCACCGGCCGCAGAATGGGAATCCCGCCTGAAAAGGTAATGATCAACATCCAGAACTACGGGAATACAACCGCAGCAACAATACCACTGGTCCTCTGGGAATTCGAGAAGAAACTCAGGAAGGGCGAAAACCTTATCCTTGCAGCCTTCGGAGGCGGTTTTACGTGGGGAAGCATCTGGCTGAAATGGGCTTATGACCCGGTCACGGCATAAAATCCATAGGGGAGGGCGGCAATTCTGCCCTCTTTTTTTTCCTCATCCGGCACAATACTTTTTATATTTGCGTGTTAAATAAAGTCAGGGAAAACACGGGAACAAACCAAATTCACTATGGCAAAAATAATCGAGACAGACAACGGTGCAGCAGTCAACCTGATAAGCCAGGGCACTGAAATCACGGGTGATATAAAATCATCAGGCGATATCCGCGTTGACGGAGTGCTCAACGGCAACATGGTTACCAAGGGCAAGGTGGTAATAGGTCCCACCGGAAAAATCAAGGGAGAGGTTGAATGCAAAAACTCTGAGGTATCCGGTATGATAGACGGCAAGATAACCGTGTCACAGCTTCTGAACCTGAAGGCAACATCAAAGATAAACGGTACTATCATTACCAATAAGCTCTCCATAGAGCCGGGAGCTGTCTTCACCGGCAACTGTGCCATGAAGGATGGTGAAAATGGAGCAACAGCAGCCAAACCCGGAGAAGAAGGAAAGTAAAGGCACTGACGGCCTCTCAGCCTATTCCCGCTACAGCACCATCGCAATCCAGATGGTGGTAATAATTCTTGTCACATCACTTGGCGGCGTCAAACTTGACCAGCGTTTCGGAACTGATCCGGTCTTGACCGTGATCCTTTCCCTTCTTGGTGTCGCGGCAGCCCTGTGGCTCGTCATAAAAGAGGCTATAAGAACCAAATGAAATGCTTACCCCACAGGCAGTCAAATCCTACCTCCGCCTGCTGACATTGTCAGTCCTCATGTCAATCCTGGTCATCGCAGCAACAAAATTGTTCCCCTCTGCCCCGGATATCACCCCTGCCCTTATACTCACAGCCGGATTCACCCTTACAGCATTCATTTCGCTTTTAATCTTCTTTAACGGATACTCATCTGACCGGGAAAGAAGTGTTTTCATGACACTCATTGCGCTGGGTGTTAAAATGCTGCTTGCTTTTGTTCTTGCCCTGCTGTTTCTGCTTGTCTTTAAAAATGACACAGCAGGTTCAATAATTTTGTTTTTTATTCTATATTTGGCGTTCACCGTTTATGTAGTTTTTACATTTACCAGTGTCTTGAAAAAGAAATCAGTTTAAAAGGATTTAGCTTGAAAAACAGGTATTTATATCTTCTGATTCTTATATTCGGATTGCTTGCGGGAACTGTTCAGGTTACTTCTGCGGGCATCAGTGAAGAGGAGGCAAAACCACACGGGAGTGAGGAGGAATTTGATGCGGCAACCTTTATCATGGAGCACGTTGCCGACTCCCATGAGTGGCATATACTGACAAAGAAGGACGGATCTTCGGTAGCCATTTACCTGCCTGTGATTGTGTATGACAGGGAATCTGGTCTTCATCTGTTTTCGTCGCGCAAAATTTCCCATGGCCACAGTTACAATGGTTTTGCCATTGCCCATGAAGGTGAGTATGCCGGGAAGATCATAAAGGTTGATGAGCATGGACACCATGACGGGTCGAGGCCTCCCCTTGATTTCTCAATTACCAAGTCTGTCTTCGGAATGATGGTGGCGGCAGTCATTCTTCTTGTGCTTATGCTTTCACTTGCAAGGACTTACAGGAAATCAGGCATAGCTGCCCCGAAGGGATTCCAGGGTGTGCTTGAGCCGATAATACTCTTCATCAGGGATGATATTGCCATTCCCAACATCGGGGAGCACAAGTATGGGAAATTCATGCCCTATCTTCTTACGGTCTTCTTCTTCATACTTATCAACAACCTGCTGGGTCTTATTCC
>SBFZ01000151.1 GCA_006227095.1 Bacteroidota bacterium
GAGGCCATCCTGAGGCGTTCTTCCAAAAGGAGCACGGAAGCATCTGCCGGTTTCTATGAAATCGGGAAGTACTCCTTTGATGTCACCAAACAGCTGCTCACATTCAATGAGCAGTCACGAAAACTCACGACGAAGGAGTCAGAGCTCCTTGATTTGCTCTGCCGCCACCGCAATGAAGTGCTTGAACGCAACTTCGCACTCAGGTCTATCTGGATTGACGACAACTATTTCAATGCCCGGAGCATGGATGTTTATATCACCAAGCTCAGGAAATATCTCAACAGGGATGAGAATGTACAGATCCTGAATATCCACGGCAAGGGATACAAGCTGCTATGCTAAGAATTATCAGGGTGCCTGATCACTTCCGCTGCATCGCGAATATCTTAAACAGAAAAGGATAATTTTCCCGGCAAAAAGTAAATACCCCGCACAGAATAATCCGCGCGGGGTATGAGTCTAGGTTAGTTTCAGGGTCTTTCGACTAGTATTGTTATCTTCCCGTCAAAGCCCAACGAGGTGCTAAGTTAGCATAATTTCTTTATTTGCAACACTTACGGCTATTTTTTTGTGTCAGTCGAGCTTGAGCACCGCCAGGAAAGCCTGCTGAGGCACCTCCACGTTACCTATCTGGCGCATGCGCTTCTTCCCTTTCTTCTGTTTTTCAAGCAGTTTCCTCTTCCTGGTGATGTCACCTCCGTAGCACTTGGCAGTGACATCCTTGCGGACTGCCTTGACAGTTTCGCGGGCAATGATCTTTGCTCCGATGGCTGCCTGGATGGCAATGTCAAACTGTTGCCTTGGTATAAGCTCACGCAGCTTCTCGCACATCCTTCGCCCGAAATCATAGGCATGCCCGCGGAAAATAAGAGTTGAGAGAGCATCAACCATCTCACCGTTCAGCAGTATGTCAAGCCTGACAAGGTCAGCCTTCTTATAGCCGGTAATATGATAGTCAAATGATGCGTAGCCCTTCGAAATGCTTTTCAGCTTGTCATAGAAGTCGAATACGATCTCGGAGAGGGGCATGTCAAAGGTGACTTCCACCCTGTCACTGGTAAGGTAAACCTGGTTCTTGAGCACCCCCCGCTTGTCAATGCACAGTTTGAGGATGGAGCCCAGGTATTCTGATTTGGAGATAACCTGTGCATGAATGTAGGGCTCCTCTATCTCATCTATCAGCGTCACAGGCGGAAGGCCTGAAGGGTTGTGAACGTCAACTATATCTCCCCTGGTTGTCAGTACCCTGAAGGAGACGTTGGGCACGGTGGTAATGACATCCATGTCAAACTCCCTGTCAAGCCTCTCCTGTATAATCTCCATATGCAGCAGTCCGAGGAAGCCGCAACGGAACCCGAAGCCCAGTGCTGCGGATGATTCCGGAACGAAGGTGAGTGAAGCATCGTTAAGCTGAAGCTTCTCAATTGAAGCGCGCAGATCCTCGTAGTCATCGGCGTCAACGGGATAAATCCCTGCAAAAACCATCGGTTTCACATCGGCGAAGCCCGAGATTGCCCTGTCACAGGGACGCGCAACATGGGTGATGGTATCACCAACCTTAACTTCCGATGCCATCTTTATGCCGGATATGATGTAACCCACGTCCCCGGCACTGAGAACATCACGCGGTTCCCTCTTTAGCTTGAGGACACCTATCTCATCGGCTTCATATTCATGGCCCGTGTTTACAAACTTGACCAGGTCATGAGTTCTGATTGTACCGTTGGCTATCTTGAAATATGCTATGATACCCCTGAAAGAGTTGAAGACAGAGTCAAAGATGAGGGCCTGCAGCGGACCTTCCGGATCACCCTTTGGAGGCGGGATCCTGTTGATTATTGCATCCATTATCTCCTCCACCCCCATTCCGGTACGGGCGCTGGCTTCGATGATCTCTTCCCTCTTGCACCCGATAAGATCAACAATCTGGTCCTTCACCTCCTCGGGCATGGCACTCGGTGAATCCATCTTGTTCAGCACCGGGATGATCTCGAGGCCGTGTTCTATGGCCATATAGAGATTCGAGATGGTCTGGGCCTGTATCCCCTGGGTGGCATCAACAACCAGCAGTGCACCCTCGCAGGCGGCTATGGAGCGTGAGACTTCATATGAAAAATCAACATGCCCGGGGGTGTCAATAAGGTTCAGGTACCAGCTCTTCCCCTCAGACTGGTAAGCCATCTGTATTGCATGGCTCTTGATGGTGATGCCCCGCTCCCGTTCAAGGTCCATGTCATCAAGCACCTGGTCCTGGAACTCACGGGCATCAACGGTCCTGGTCATCTCAAGAAGCCTGTCGGCCAGGGTGCTCTTGCCGTGGTCAATATGTGCTATTATGCAGAAGTTGCGTATGTTATCCATCTGGAGGGACCGGTTCAATTCAGGTGCAAATATATACAATTTGGCCGTTCGTTTATTGACCCCTGAAAGCATGATACTGTGGCACAATTTCATTAATTTAGCCTGTTGCTTAAAGAGGAACGGATGATAACCCTTGCTGTGTCGGTCACTTTGCTTATCCTCGGATTTCTTGTCTACGGAAGAGTGGCCGAAAGATTCTTCGGGACTGACCCTGACCGGCCCACCCCCGCTTTCACGAAAAATGACGGTATTGACTACATTCCGATGAAGGGATGGCGGGTCTTCATGATCCAGTTTCTCAACATTGCCGGCCTGGGACCCATTTTCGGTGCCATCCTTGGGGCCATGTACGGACCGGTAGTTTACATCTGGATAGTGCTCGGATGCATATTCATGGGAGCCACCCATGACTACTTCGGCGGGATGCTCTCCGTCCGTCACGGCGGCGCCAGTCTCCCCGAACTGGTTGGCACCTACCTGGGCAATCCCATGA
>SBFZ01000170.1 GCA_006227095.1 Bacteroidota bacterium
GGCTTACTTCAGGAAGTACCCTGGCAGGTTTGAGCTGTGGCATCTCAAGGACCTTACACCGGAGAAGCAGGATGCCACCCTGGGTGAGGGGATCATTGACTTCAAACCCATTCTGGCCGAAGCCCGCACTGCAGGGATGAAATACTGGTTCCTGGAGCAGGATCACTGCAGGACTCATACTCCCATGGAGAGTATAACCATCAGCCGGGACTATTATCTGGGCAAACTGTACAAATAGCAGCTGCGCGACACAGCACTGCCGGTTGCCCTTAAAGCTGAACAATTTTCCGGCGGAGAGGGCAGGGACAACACCTGTCTCAGAGTGACACCATTACAGAACCCTGCCTGCTGGATGCCACTGCTGCCCTGAGGAATTTCATCCCTCTTACACCTTCATGAATCCCGGGGTAATTAATCATGGTATCATGTGCTTTACCCTCCTCCAGAGCCATGATATTCATTGCAAAATTCCTGTAGAGGTTGGCAAAGGCTTCAATAAACCCTTCCGGATGTCCGGCAGGAATCCTGGTATGCAGTGAAGCCAGTTTACCTGTTCCCGGGAAGGAGGTTCCCGTGCGCATCAGCTGTACCCGGGAGTCAGACCACAGAAGCGTCAGTGTGTTGGGTTCCATCTGGTTCCAGATGATCCCTCCCTTTTCACCATAGATTCTTATTGAGAGGTTATTTTCCTCTCCGGTGGCCACCTGGCTCGCCAGTAGTGTTCCTGTCATGCCATTTCCAAATTGCAGTGAGACTGTTCCGTCATCATCAAGAATTCTTCCGGGAACTATTGAGTTTAACCGGGCAGAGAGCTCAGTGACCACCTCTCCGGTAATATACTCGGCCAGGTTGAATGCATGTGTTCCAATATCAGCCATGGCGCCGGCAATGCCTGCCCTGGCCGGGTCAGACCTCCACACTGCCTGCCTGTTGCCTGTTTTCTCAACAGGAGCGGAGAGCCATCCCTGCAGATACTGGACTACCACTTTCCTGATGGTGCCTATTTCTCCGGCAGTGACCATCTCACGTGCCTGTTTGACCATCGGGTAACCCGTGTAATTGTGTGTAAGGCAGAAGAGGCGGCCGGTTCTGTCAACGGTTTCCTGCAGGTCTTCAGCCTCCTCAACGCTGATGCAGAGAGGCTTGTCGCAGACAACATGAAATCCGGCCTCAAGGGCTGCCTTTGCCGGACCGTAGTGGAGGTTGTTTGGTGTTACTATTGATATGAAGTGTGGCCTGACTTCCGGTGGCAGTTTACTCTCACCGGCAATCATCTCCTGCCAGGTCGGATATACCCGGGAGGCGGGCAGTCCTTCCCTGGCCCCTGTTGCCCGGGAAATATCACGGTCGCTGCTGAATGCCCCGCAAACCAGATCAGTGAGACCATCGAGCCGGGCTGCCATGCGGTGCACAGGTCCTATCAGAGAACCCTCACCTCCGCCTATCATTCCCATTCTAACCTTCATGGTTCCCCTCCTCATTATCAGGGATGATTCCTTTTGTTGCAACACCATAGAGAGAACTGTATTCCTCCATTGTTTCCATCAGACGCAGAGAACTTTCCCTGTAGTAGGCTCCAAGACGAAGGTGAATGACTTCTCCTCCTTCCAGGAAGAACGAGACCTTAAGCTGGCTGAACTCGATCATCCTGATGCCTGATGCCTTAAGCCTTCTGGCGCGGGAAAGCAAGCTCTCCTTCAGTATTATTACATCACCTGAGATTATCATGTATCTTTCAGTGAGGCCTGAACCGGCGAGAATAAGCCATACCCCGAACAAAAACAAGAATACAATAGCAGCTATAGTGACAGTTGGTAACTGCCCTGCTCTGCTCATTACAACGAAAGTAACAATTGAACTGACGAAACATACAATACCGAAAAATGCCTTCAGCAGCCTGGTGACGGTGTCATGCTCTGCCGTGTCAAGCCTGAACTTCCTTGTCTCCATCCTTTTTTTAATGCAAAGTAGCTTTTTTTGATCATCAGCAAAAGGAAAGCCTTAATTTTCAAGTTGGTTAAACCTGAAATTCACCCCGACACCGTAGTAGAAACCTTGCTGATGCATACTGTATGAGCCTGGTGTTATGTCATGGAAATATGTCTCTGCATTGTAATAAATGGTTGAATATGAGATGCTGACATATATCATAACAGTAGGAGCTGCGGGCAGTTTGAGTTTTACTCCGTACTCAGTGGCATGGCCATCAGTGTATTCAGCACCTTCAGGAGCCTCAAGCCTGCTTTCCAGTGGGTATTTCTCATCATTGTTCAATACGGAAAAAGAGCAATAAGGACTTAAATACAGGTACCTGCCTGTGCTGATATCATATTCGAGCGACAGAGTTGCAAAAAGTCTTGAATCAGGCCAGGTGCCCCTGTTGTAATTGGTATAGTGATAGTCTCCCTCGGCTGATACCATTACATTATTGGTGTACTCGCTTACCTCATAACCGCCATATACTATAAGGTGAATTCTGTACCATGAGAAATCAAGTCCCAGTGCAGGTCTGAAGCTTCCGGGAATGTCAGCAAGATAGGAGATTCTGTTTTCCGGCCGGCTTAGCTTATAGTATGACAGGTATGTCCTTCCACTGAAAAATGAAGCTGACAGGTCAAGCGCAAGAGACGGTTTTTTCGATCCCGAATCCCATTTCTTCTTGCTGGAGCCTATTGTTTCTGAAGGAGCAGCAGGCGGAACATAATCAGGATTCATGAGTGTGTACGGATAATACGTGCCGTCAACCATGATGTTTACAGCCTTGCTTTTTTCATTTTTCCTGAAGACGAAGGAGTATTCACTGGTGCTGAATACCCTGTCATTATTGCCGTCAATGAAGAATCTCTTTTCATT